>NZ_JAKSDZ010000040.1 GCF_023509475.1 Aestuariirhabdus haliotis
TTCAGGCGAACCCAGACTCTTTGTTACGCCTTTTTGAAAGGTCTGGACCTTACTGCAAAGACCTGCCGCGATTCTGGATTCGCCTGAAAGCCAGAATTCATCTGATTTATTCTGAGGTGCCCTAGCGAAGTTGCAGACTTTAGTCCATTCTGAAGGCTATGAAGGTAAAGACCCAGTTTCTGCTTATCCCGTTTTTGACCGCTTTTCTGGTCGGCTATGTTGCCCTCACATTTTTTGCCGTGCAGGGCTCGCAAGCGATAAAACTCTCTAACCTGTATGAATCTCACCTCAATGTGGCTGATACATTGGAAGCCTATCGAACCGATTTAATTCGTCTGCACTTGTCCCTGTTCAGCACCCTAACATCCAATCAGTCCGCTCCAGACCAGCAGGAGCAATTGCGCTCTGAAGTTGCAGAGATAGAGTCTCGGATCATCCAGATCGAGAACATTCGCAAACAGATTATTTTTACTCCCCAGGAAACAGTTGCCCTGGAGCGGATCAGCCAGGAGTTTGGCTACTATCTCCGCGCGACTAGCGAACTCATTCAAAACGTACCAATAACAGACGCATCGTCTGACCCGGAGACCCTGGCTAACGCTAACCAGAGCTTCCAACTCGCGACCTTAAATCTGAGCAATTTCCTGACCACTCGCCGGGAAAACAGCATAGAGCAGCTGTTCCAGATACAGGATAAAGCCGATGAGGAGTTATCCCGATTGGGCACTCTCTTGCTGCTAACCATTGCTTTTATTGTAATCAGCTGCTGGATTGTTTCCCGTCAGCTACAAGGCAGCATCGGCAAACTGGTTTCTACTCTCGGGGAATTATCCCAGGGAAACACCCGTATCGAGGTTCCCCAAACAACTGCCAACAACGAGTTTCGTGATATTTTTTCTGCGGTGGAAAATTTTCGTAATACTCAGATCAAGTACCAGCATTCAAGGCAAGCCCTTGATAGCCGTAGCCGGGAACTTGAGCGACTGTTATCTACTATCCCCGGGATGGCCTATCGTTGCGAAAAAGATGAACGTCGAAACCTGTTGATGGCCAGCGCTGGCTGCCTGGATTTAACAGGGTACCGAGCTGAGGAGTTGACCGAGAGTAAGCTCATCAGTTACGCCGAACTCATCCATCCTGATGATCTGCCTCGTATTCTCGACCAGATAGAGGATGCGACTTTGAATCAACATACCTTTCAGCTCACTTATCGCCTGATTGATCGCAATCAGGAAACTCGCTGGGTACTTGATCGGGGCATGGAGGTGTTCGATGACGATACCAATTTGGGTACCCTGGAAGGGCTGGTGATCGATATCAGCGAGCGCAAGCAGGCAGAGGAGCAAGCCCGCAAGCTCAACAGCCAACTTGAACACCGGGTTGAAGAGCGAACCCAGGATCTGCAACAAACCATTCAGCAAATGACCGAACTGCAAAACCAATTAATCGAATCGGAAAAACAAGCCTCGCTGGGTAGCCTGGTCTCTGGCGTTGCACTGGAGATAAACACCCCTATAGGAATCTGTGTTACTGCTACTTCCCACCTCGAGATAGAAGTCAATAAATTACTGAGAAAGATTGAAAGCGAACAGCTCAGGCGAAGCGAACTGGTTCAATTCGTAGCCCTGTTCAATGAAGGGCTGCAGTTAATTCAGAGTAATGTACGTACCGCTGCAGGCCTGGTTAACAGCTTTAAACTTATGGCCGCTGACCGGGATAACGAAGAGCTCAGGTCATTCTATCTTAATGAATACCTCGGCGAACTGATTAACGGTATCAACCCCAGACTGCATACCCAAGGACACAGTATCAGCCTGAACTGCCCAGACAACCTGATGTTACACAGCTATCCCGGTGCCTTTTACCAGATCATCACCAAGCTGGTAGATAACTCGGTCGAACACGGGTTTGCTCATACGGCAAATGGGCATATCAACATTGAGGTCGAAGCCAGTGATGGCCTGCTCAGGGTGATTTACACAGACAACGGTATCGGGGTGGGTGACAACGTCAAAAAGCACATTTTTGAACCCTTCTACAGTGCCGGTGAAAAGCGTAAGCAAGGGCTGGGATTGAACATTGTCTACAACACAGTAACCCAGATGCTACAAGGGCAAATCCATTGCTCAAGCGAACCTGGCCAAGGTATCTGTTTCGAGATTGAAGCCCCAATTGATGCCGTATCCAAAGCCAACTCACAGTAATTTTGGGTGTGTCACCCCTCCTTTTAGCGCCGTAAAAAACTAAAATCGCTTTGGCTTAATAACTGTGTGATAGGCATCAAGCCTTGTAAGTCAGCTTCGGTAAATCGCCCCAGATCGGGACTATCCAGATCAAGCACACCAACCAAACCCTGAGAGTCACAAAGCGGAATAACCAGCTCACTGTTACTGGCAGCATCGCAGGCGATGTGACCTGGAAAATCATGCACATTGGCAATAACCTGTGGATTACCACTAGCAGCCGCCGTACCGCATACTCCTGTCCCCAGTTCAATTCGGACACAGGCCGGATTACCCTGAAACGGCCCGAGCACTAACTGGCCATCCTGAGCCAGATAAAACCCGGCCCAATTCAGGCGCTCCATCTCCATAAACAACAAGCTGGAGAGATTTGCCATATTGGCAATTGCATCAAGTTCGGTTCCCAGCAAGTTTTCCGCCTGTTTGAACAGTCGCGGATAAAATGAGGATTCATCAGAAATAATAGTCATAAAATTCCAAAATCAATGTTGCAGAGTCCCTTTACCCAAAACGGAACACCTACTGTCCATATCCGGGGATGATCAACCAAAGCCAAGACTCTTTTCCTATTGCCGAGCAGACAACCCCGCTCAGCAAACACAAACCGGAAGACAATCCAAATTCGGTGAACAAGGCCTTCATACTTCCCACTTAGCCATGATAAGCTTTGGCCAATTGACTCGTATACCGCTTTCCTAACCGTTAGCGCAATAGTCGCAACCAATACTCAGAATAATCATGCGCCTTAGGTTACTTAGTTCCTTTTCCGCCCTCTATCTGATGTTGGCTTCCTTTGAAGCACACAGTCAAAGCTGTGATCAGGTAAGGCTTTCCGGTCATCCTAACCTGCCTCCCGTGGTGTGGGGAAATTACCTTTCGATCCTGGGTTCTGCCCCTGAGCTTGTCAGTGAAATGCTGTCTGAGCATGGCATTTCAGTGACCACCGATTTCAAGGGCGGCTACAACCGGGTGTTGCGGGATTTCAAAATGGGGAAATTTGATATCAATCCAGCCATGGCACGCACCCCTGAGGCTGAAGAGTACACGTTGTTCGTCGAGCCACCCATTTACACCCAAAGTTACATTGTTATCACCAATCGGCGCAGCGGCCTCAATATTTCATCCTGGGAACAGCTTCGCAAGCTCAAAGGAGTTGCCTCCAAAGATACCTACCTGGGAGCACGCTTTGAGGCCTTTGCCAACAAAGAGCTCGATCTGATACGAATCCAGAACGCCAAGCAGGGCCTAAAAATGCTCAATGTCGGCCGCGTCGACTATGCCATCTACCCTCAGATCCAGGACGACCTGTTTGTTTCCCTGCTCGATATGGAGGGTGTTTTCGAGAAAATGCCCGTCGATGTAGCGACCTTCGAGCTCTATGTCGGCATATCCAAAGCCAGCCCCTGCACCTTTCCTATGGAAGCAATGAGCGACTGGATCCAGCATTCGTTCAAAAGCGGGCATTCATCCCACGTACTTAACGACAACCTCTACAAATGGATGGGCTACGGCCTCGACCGCAAGCCCTGATCCGGGGCATGTGAGCGAAGCCTCGCAGCCTTAACTACGGCTCTCCTTTAGCATTTCTGCGATCAGAAAAGCCAGTTCCAACGCCTGGTCAGCGTTGAGTCGTGGGTCACAATGAGTATGATAACGATCCGCCAGGCTCGCTTCGGTAACGGATCCGCTGCCACCGATGCATTCGGTGACATTTTTACCCGTCATCTCAAAATGCACGCCCCCCGCATAACTGCCTTCGGCCCGATGCACATCAAAGAAACCTCTCACCTCACCCAAAATCTGATCAAAGGGCCGCGTCTTGTAGCCATTGCCCGCTTTGATGGTATTGCCGTGCATCGGATCACAGCTCCAAACAACCTTGGCACCCTCACGCTGAACTGCTTGCAACAGAGGCGGAAACAATTCTGTTATCTTATTCGCCCCCATACGCACAATAAGGTTCAGTCGACCGGCTTCGTTTTCGGGGTTTAAACGCTCAATCAGTCGCAGCAACTCATCTTCGGTGATGGTAGGTCCAACTTTGAACCCGATCGGATTACAGACGCCGCTCAGGAATTCCACATGGGCCGAGTCAAGCTGGCGAGTGCGGTCGCCAATCCACAGCATATGGGCCGAGCAATCATACCAATCGCCGCTCAGGCTGTCCCGACGGGTAAAGGCCTGTTCGTAGTTTAACAACAGGGCTTCGTGGGCGGTGTACAGGGTCGTCTCTCGAATCGCTTTGGTGTTTTCCGCCGTCATGCCGCAGGCTGCCATAAAGCCCAGGGTTTCATCAATACGGCCTGCCAGATTCTGATAGCGCTCGCTAAGAGTACGATCACGAATAAAATCCAGATTCCAGCGATGTACCTGATGCAGGTCTGCCATTCCTCCCTTGGAAAAAGCACGCAGCAGATTCAGGGTCACCGCCGCCTGATTCGACGCCTGCAACAATCGCTTGGGATCGGGTACTCGCGCCGTCGCATCAAACTCGATACCGTTGACGATGTCCCCGCGATAACTGGGCAATTCCACACCATCGACCGTCTCCGTATCGGCGCTGCGAGGTTTGGCAAACTGACCTGCCATTCGACCGACTTTAACGACGGGACAACTGGCCCCAAAGGTTAAAACAACAGCCATCTGCAACAATACTTTGAAAGTATCGCGAATCGTATCGGCGCTAAATTCAGCAAAACTTTCTGCGCAATCTCCTCCCTGTAGCAGAAAAGCTCGTCCCTCTGCCACCTCAGCCAGTTGCTGTTTCAGATCTCGTGCTTCGCCGGCAAACACCAGCGGAGGAAATGCTTCCAGTTTCTGTTCCGTCGCCTTTAACTCGGCCGGATCCGGGTATTCCGGTTGCTGCTTTATCGGGCAATCTCTCCAGCTTGAGGGTGTCCAAATCGGGCTCATACTTGATCCTTTAAATAACACAAAATACGGTGTTCAAAATAACGACAATAGCGTTGACAGAGCGCTAGTTCCTAAGCAAAAAATCGTTATTTACTCACTTTTTAAATACTGAACAACTTCGGTAAAGCTACCACGAAAAACGACACGGTCTATCTTTTGACCCAACTGGTATTCATACATTGGGTCGTAGTACTGTTCCAGTACCTGGGCAATCGCCGCTCGATACAACCCCGATACGGATTCCAGCTGATGACTGGCCAGCGCTTGCTCAAGGCCGCTACGCAATTGCTGATAACGCTCGCCGCCTAGCCGACGACGAATGCCCTCTATGGCTTCAAGCAGGTAATCAGAAAAACATGCATACCCCTCGTTTTCACCATAATAAGACTGGTATGCGACCAGCATATCCTCAACATATTCTTTCTGCAGGCGTTCGATACGCTCTTCGATATCGGCTTCAATCACAACCACCGGTGCTGCCAGCATAGCGGTCTGCAAGGAATCGGGTAAACCACAGCGTCCCACCATACGGCTTTCATCTTCCAGCACCATATGAGGATAATCCGCTTGACGAAGCTTAAGCATACGGATCGCCAGATTATTTTCGAAATTGATCTGGGTAGGCTGACCACCAATCTGTTTGCCGAAGCTGGACCCTTTATGGTTAGCCAATCCTTCCAGATCAATAGCGTTATCAATTTCTGCCAGCAACGGGGTTTTACCAGTACCCGTAAACCCACCCACAATCTGAAAGCGGGCAGATGTTGCAATCTCGTCAATGCTGTCTATTAAAAAACGACGCATCGCCTTGTACCCGCCCTCAATAAAGGGCACATCCATTCCTGCCTCGGCAAGCCATTGCTGAGTTACCCGTGAACGCAGCCCACCACGGAAGCAATACAGATAGCCTTCTGGATGATCCTCGACAAAACGCTTCCAGCTATTCAGCCGTGCTTCGCGAATATCTGGCGTGGCCAGTTTATTACCCAGCGCAATGGCCGCGTCCTGGCCTGCATTTTTATAATGGGTGCCAATTTTCTCCCTCTGCTTATCATCGAGCAAAGGTATATTTTCACTGCAGGGAAAAGCTCCTTTATCAAACTCGATCGGTGCCCGGACATCCATCAGGGGCACATCGTTGAGGAACAAAGGCAGGTAATCGTTGCTATTGGGTCGTCGCGCCATGATCAAAGTACCTCGACGCGTTTACCGCCACGCGCAGGCATCAGCTCACCAAAACATTCCAGACTCAACCCTTCTGCTCTGGTCAGCTCAAGAAAACGAGCCTCGTCATCGGGTTCAACCGCAACCAGCAAACCGCCACTGGTTTGTGGATCACACAATAGTTGCTGTAACGTCTCGGCCATAGGAACAGCCTTATGCCCATAGCTTTGGTAATTGCGCAACGCACCACCAGGCACACAACCTTGCTGCCGGTAGAACTCAGCCTCGGCAATAACGGGTACCTTGTCCATACGAATTCGGGCATCCAGATCACTGCCCTCACAAAGCTCCAACAGATGACCCAGCAAGCCAAACCCGGTGACATCGGTCATGGCACTCACACCGGGCAGGGTCGCCAGCCTGGCGCCAATGGTATTCAGGCTGCACATGCTGTCGCGCGCAATATGACTGTGCTCGGGCTGTAATAGCTTTTTCTTCTGCGCAGTCGACAGAATACCTACGCCCAGGGGTTTGGTAAGGTAGAGGCGGCTTCCAACCGTGGCCGTATCGTTACGCTTGAGTTGTTGCAAGGACACCTGTCCGGTTACTGCCAGGCCAAAAATCGGCTCCGGGGCATCGATACTGTGGCCTCCGGCCAGCAAAATACCCGCGTCCAGGCAGGCCTGGCGCCCCCCTTCAACGACCTGGCTGGCTACTTCCGCATCCAGTACATTGACTGGCCAGCCAAGAATCGCAATCGCCATCAAAGGCTTGCCGCCCATAGCATAAACATCACTGATGGCGTTGGTGGCGGCGATACGTCCGAAATCAAACGGGTCATCAACGATGGGCATAAAGAAATCGGTGGTACTGATAATGCCGGTACCGTTGCCCATATCGTAAACGGCGGCATCATCTTTTGAGCTATTACCCACCAGCAGGCGTTCGTCGTCGGGTAGAGCCAAATTGCTTTGCAGTATTTGATCCAAGACGCCCGGGGCTATTTTGCAGCCGCAGCCAGCGCCGTGACTGTATTCCGTGAGTTTGATGCTGTTGCTCATAGCAGGGCCTGCAGAAGGAAATCGGGCATACGTTAGCAGCTTTGGCGCAAGATGCAATTTCCCATCCATTTACCAGTCTCCGGGTCAACCAGAGAGACCGGTTGCCGATCGCAAGACCATACAAGTCTCAGTTAATAAAGAATCATGCCAAAGCGTACCCACTCTGTTAGACCAGGTTTAACGACCAGCAGAATGGGTTATTGTGATGCAGTTATGGCCTGGGCATCAGGTTGCTTTTTTGCAGACGGCGCTCCATCGATTGCTGGCAAGGCCTGCCCACGATGAGCAGGCATCATCGGACTGCCCATGCTGTTCAGGGTATCCATGGTCACCTGATCAAAGCGGATAAGCTCACCGCCATTGATGCCGATAAACGCCCGGGCATCCGATTCCTCGGCAAAGCTGGCCAAGGCGGGTCCCATTGCCCCCTTAAGCCGGGAGTTAATCACAAACCAGGCATCCCTGGCGTTAATAAACTGCTCATCATCGGGAAACTCCCAGGGCACCCTGGCCATATTGTGCACCCAGATGCTCTCAATGCTTGCACGGTGCTCCGGATCCAGCGCGTAGGCAAACAGATCCCGTGTCGAGCAAAACTTTTTCACCTGTCGAGCGCCTTGCTGGGTTAACTCCCCTTTTGGACCCACAAAGTTGGTTATCAACATGCCGCACAAATGACACTCATCTGCACTTTCTATCGCCACCGCCTGCTGCACCATCCGCTCTGAATCGGTCTCGCCACAACCAGTTAAGGTGAGAACAAGCGCCAACCAGACTCCCGTCAAAAGCATCTGGATCGATTGGGTTCTTGCCAATATGCGTTGCATTACAGATTCCATCAGATTGATCGTCCTTTGAATAACCAGACTGCCGCCGCCGTGAGTGCACCCAACCAGGTCACCAGTACCATAATAAGAAAGAAAGTAGAGAAACCCGCACCGCCTGCGGTGGCCATCAAACCATTGACCACCTCACCATCGCTCAGAAATCTGAGATTCAATAAACGAAAGACATCGGTGGGGTTTAACAACAGTAACCAGGGGAAAATATCTTCGTTGATGCGCCCTTCGGTCGCGACCAATATACCGAGCAGTCCCAAATCAAAGACCAACACGAAGAGAAACCACATCAGCAGCGCCATACCGGCGGCCTTGGTTTTTTCCGCCACCCGGGCACTGAGTACGTAGGCCATGGAAATAAACACCCAGCCCAACAAGCAAGCCGAAAGGATCAATATGGCAAAAGCCGGAATCACCTCACTCCAACTGGCTTCCGCAGCAAATAACCCCATGATAAGAGCAGCCGAGCCAAAACCGATGACCGTAGCGACAACCAGAATCCCGCCTTGTCCCATCCACTTACCCAATAACAGTTGAGTGCGAGTCAAGGGATAGGTCAGCAATAGCAATAGCGTACCGTTTTCCGCCTCACCGACCAGGGCATCGTAGGACAGCAGCAATGCGATCAGAGGAATCACTACGACCGCCAGGCTGGACAAACTGGCTATCGTGGTAGAGACCGACGTAAAGCCCACAAACCCCGACGCTGCTGCTCCAAAATAGGCCAACCCGATCGCCATCAGAGCAAGGGTAGCGGCAATCGACAGTATCCAGCGATTACGAACGCCATCAAGGAACTCCTTTCCTGCCACAATCAATATGCTGCGCATGATCTATCCTCCTGCTCGCAAAAGTGGCTGTAAAGATCTTCCAGGGAGGGCACCTGCCACTGGAAATCTTCCACCCCCGGTATAGCCGCTGCGGTTTTCCACAGATTTACTTTCTCCTGGAGATTCCCTTTAACAACCACCTGGCCAGGTTCTGAATGCTGAATCCTTGTTTGCCATTCTGCAGGCATTCCCTGCTCTATCGCATCCCCTCGCAGGGTTAGCTGCAACGGTAAATCCGCCTGCAAACGCAATTGCTCGATAGTTCCCTGCGCCAGCAACCGGCCATGTCCGAGTATGGCCGCCTGATCAATATATTGTTCAACCCCCGGAAGTACATGAGAACAGAGCACCACCGTACAACCCTGATCCTTAAGGCGCTGTATCGATTGATAGAAGGCCCGGGTCGCTACCGGGTCTAGCCCGACTGTTGGTTCATCGAGTAATAACAACCTGGGATTGCCCAGCATAGCCTGGGCCAGACCCAGGCGTTGACGCATACCTTTGGAGTAAGTCCGCACCTTACGATGACAGGCATGATCGAGACCAAGCTCCTGCAACAATGTATCGCATTGGCTCATGCCCACGCCTTTGAGCCGGGCAAAGTAACGCAACACCTCAAATCCGGTCAGCTGATCGTAGAAACTGACATTTTCCTGCAAGAATCCGATCTGTTGGCGACGGCTGCGAAATTCATTGCTGGCCGGATCCATTCCCAGCACAGAAACTTTACCCTGATCAGGAGTCAACAAACCAAGGATCAATTTAATGGTAGTGGTTTTACCCGCACCGTTGTGACCAAACAATCCCAGCACTTCACCCTCGCCCAAGGAGAGGGAAACCTCTTTCAGGGCCTCGACGTTGTGATAGCGTTTCGCAGCACGTTCAAGGGAAATAATACTCATAATGTCTCAACCTCTTTCTGCTCTGCCGTCCGCATAACCTGGCCCTGCTCGACATCTTTTATCGATCCGGACTTCAAACGCACCGGGTTTGCCATCAAGGGGAAACTGTCCCGTACCCCCTGAGCCTTGAACACCGGGAACTCACGCTGTACCCAGCGCAGCAGTTCTACCGCCGGGGCATTGACCAGAACTCGGGACAGGGGATAGCGCCAAAGCACCTGATCCATACTGTCATTGGGCTCGTAGGCGACATCGCCCATACCGTCGCCATCCATATCCCACCCCAGATAATCACTCCAGAAATTACCCCGGCCCTGATCCGACCATTCCTGTTCACGGCTAGCAACGTATTTGACCTGTTGACGGTTGCCGACAAACGCGTTGAGGGTAATCAGGTTATCTTCGGACCCGGCGGTTAAATGAATGCCCAGATCGCTATCGGCAAACAGATTCTTGCGAATGGTGTTGTAAAGCGAGTTATAAACAAACAGCGCCTTACCATCAGCCCCCTCCACTTTACGACTGACACGATCTGCGGCATGCAATGCCCGGCTGCTCTGCACCCCTTCTACGTGATTATTGGCAACCGTTGAGTAGGTGACAAAATTCAGTAACACACCGTAGTTTTTGTCATTGACCGATACATTGTCGGTGACGGTCAGTCGTGTTGATTGCATCAGTGCATAACCGGTACGGGTGCGTTCGGTACGATTGCCCACCACCCGATTATCGTTGGAATACATATAATGCACACCAAACCTTAAATCGTGCAGATAGTTATCTTCCAGGCGATTATTGTTGCTGGTCAGAATGTAGAGCCCGTCCCGGGTATGCCAAACCTCATTGCCTCGAATTTCAGCATCGGTAGTAGTGGACAGATGAATACCATTGCCACGATCGGCAGAACGCAGCTCAGAATTGCCTTCCACGCGATTGCCAAGTACTCGACTGGATACCGTATTATCCAGCCAAATGCCAAAGGCATCACCCTTGAGATAATTATTGCTGATCAGCGTATTGGAAGCTTTATCAACAAAAATACCCGCATTGGTGGCCGTCAGATCACGCCCCCAATTGCGAATATAAAGATTAGTAATAGTCACATTATCGGCGCGCACTCGTAGAGCATCCAGCTGCCCTCCACCATCAATAATGGCGCCTTTTTTGCCGATCAGGGTTATTTCCCGATCAATAGTAAAATTCCCTTGATAGACACCCGTTTCCAGTTGGAGTTGGTCTCCATTCTGAGCGTTATCAAGCACCGTCTGAAGTGACTGATCAGATGTAACTATCAGGGTTGCTGCCAGAGATTGAGGACTGAGCGTGAGCATCAGACCAACCAATAATGCAGCAGAATAAAAATGTGTCAGATTCATTCGATTCATAGCGTGCATACCCTTAGCGAGAACACTGAAATGTCCTGCCATTAAGGCCGGAAGCCTTATTATAAACGCGGTAGCTTACGGGTGGCACCAGGCTTACAAACCCGGTGCCACTCCAGTTTCCCTGCGCAGGTGGGTTAGGCCTTTTCTACCAGCATTCGGCCACGCATCTCCATATGGAGCGCATGACAGAACCAGTGGCAGTAGTACCAGAACACGCCGGGTTTATCCGCCATAAAGGTAACGGATGAGGTTTGCTGTGGTGAAATTTCCATACTCACGCCATGGTCACTGACACAGAAACCGTGGCCAACATCCTCCACCTTATCAAGGTTGGTGACCACTACGGTTACCTCATCACCCTGCTTGACTCTGAACTCATTCATGCCGTAAGCCGGAGCCATTGAGGTCATATAGACGCGGACCTTGTTGCCCTCGCGAATCACCTTGCTGTCTTTCTCCAGGGTAATGCCGTCTTTCTTGGCCATCGCTACGGTTTCAGCGAAGATCGGATCATCGCGACTCCAAAGCTTGGCTGGCTTAACCTTACTACGGTGGACAATGATGCAGTCATGGGGCTCCGCAAAGGCGGGACCATCGTGTACCAACTTCATCTCCTCGCCAGAGATATCGATCAGCTGATCGTTTTCCGGACGCAATGGACCCACCGGCAAGAAACGGTCTTTGGAGAACTTGCACAGGGATACCAACCACTTACCATCAGCGTCTTTGGTCTCACCCATGGTAGTGTGGTTGTGACCTGGCTGGTAGTGAACATCCAGCTTCTGACGGATGTAATTGACCTTGTCATCGGTGTAGGCCTTGATGGCGTCTTCGATGTTCCATTTCACAATCTGACTATCGATAAACACGGTGGTGTAGGCATTGCCACGCTTATCAAAGGCCGTATGCAAAGGTCCTAATCCAAGCTCAGGTTCACCCACGATAGTATCGCGCGGCTCAATCTTGTCCTCGAACAGATCGTCCAGCTTGTCGATAGCGATCAAGGAGACGGTGGGAGACAACTTACCATTGGCCACAAAATACTTGCCATCGGGCGAAGTATTGATACCGTGAGGGCTCTTGGGTACCGGAATATAACGGGTTAAATCCGATCCCTTACGGCCATCCAGCACCGGCACCTTGGAATCACCAATGGTCTGGAACTTGCCGGCTTTCACAGCCGCTTCGATCCGAGGCAAATTAAATACGACGGTCCAGTCACGCTCGGAAGCGATCATCTCGGGCAGAGTCATGCCTTTCTCGGAGTTATAGCAAGTAGAAGCAAAGTACTTACCCTGGTAGTCCGCATCGGTGTTATCAAGGTTACCGTCAACGATTACCTGGGCAAAAACCTCCATCTTTTCAGCGTCGATGATATTGAACATTGAAAAGTAGTTTTGCGGATTGTCCAGATCCCGGCCGTCGTTTGGCAGTGGAATCTCGTATTCTCCGTTGCAGAAAAAGTACTTGGTGTAGGGTACTTTCTGCACGCGCATACCGTGAATGGCCTGCACATTCGGGACGGTCAACATCTTATCAACTTTCATCACGTCGCAGCGAATACGGGCAACTCGGGTGTTCGCCTTGTCGTTTATAAAGACATACTTACCGTCATAGGAGCCGTCGGTCATACTCATGTGCGGGTGGTGAGAATCACCGTTCATATACTTGTGGCTATCCCCCATGATGCGCTTACTTTCGTTGGTCATCCCCCAACCGGTAGCACTGTCATGGTTAAATACAGGAATACGCATTAGCTCACGCATAGAGGGGATACCCAGGATGCGCACTTCACCCGATTGGCCACCACTCCAGAAGCCATAGTATTCATCCAGTTCACCTGGACCAACGCTGCCTTTAGCATCGCCTGCAGCCAAGGCCGCAGCCGGTGTCAAACTGGCACCAATGCCAGCCGCCGCCGCACCTGCCAATGCGGCCGAACCGCCTAAAAACAGGCGACGACTCATGCGCACATGCTCGCTCACACTCTTATCTTCAGTATCGATACCGATACTGCTCTTGGTTTTATCCTTATCCATTTGGATTTCTCCTGCACGGTTGAACTCATTTCCGCAATACTGCCGCGGTCGTTACCTATCACCTATCGTTTGGCTTTCGCCAGCTCGAGTTCCACCTGTTAGTCGGGGATACTCGATGCCGTGACCCTTACACCTGGGTCACGGGTATTTCTTCTGCAATACTCTCCTTCTTTTTCTTTTTTCGGTTTTTAAGAATTAATGGTGGACATTTTTCCTGATCGAAATACGTCACCTGACAATCCAGACAATGATGACATTCGCTCATATTAATTTCACCATTGGGATGAATCGCCTGAATTTCACATTCATTGGCGCACAACTGGCAGGGACGGCCGCATTGTGGTCGACGCTTGAGCCAGTCAAAAATTCGATGACGAGCGGGCACAGATAGGGCCGCACCCAGGGGGCAAACATAACGGCAGAACACCTTACGGGTAAACAGGCTAACCACCAGCCAGCTGGCCGCATAGAGCACAAAGCCCCACTCACGAGCAAACTTGAGCATAACGGCCGTTTTAAAGGGCTCCACCTCGGCAAAACGTTCAGCGTTGGCCATCGATTCAAGAGAGATACCAAACAACCCCAGTAAAATAAGGTACTTGATGGCCCACAAGCGTTCATGAACCACAAAAGGCAACTCCCATTGCTTAACGCCCAGTTTACGCCCTAATTCGTTGATCAGCTCCTGCATGGCGCCAAAGGGGCATAACCAACCGCAATACACGCCTCTGCCCCAGAGCAATAAGGACATCGCGACAAAGCACCACAAAATAAAAATGGTCGGATCCAGCAAGAAGGTATCCCAACGGAAATCACCCAGCAGTGAATAGATAAAGGTGAATACATTGACAATCGATAACTGGCCCAGTGCATACCAACCAATAAAGCAAACGGTATAAATCAGGAAACCTGTTCGCAAAATCTTCAGAAAGCGCGGACGCTGCACCAGTAAATCCTGGAAGAATAGAATCAACGACAGAACCACCAGACCGAACACCAACACACTCGATTGAAAGGCCTTTTCTTTCCATACGCTAACCCACAGGGGCTCGCTTTCCAGCTCATCGATCACTGGTTCCGGAACGATACGATAGGCATCGGGCATCAGGTAGTCGCCGTAGAAGCTGACGAACTCGCTTTGCAAGGCGCCAATCTGACGGCGCACCAGCAATTCCAGCTGCCAGTGCTCAGCGGGATTAAACTCCCCTTCGGCCCGGGCAATAAAGATCGCCATCTCCTTATAGCCGGGAAAACCTTCAATAAAGACATCGCTTAAACGGTAATAGTCCAGATCGTGGAAACTGATGATTCGACCTTCCTGCAACAACTGAACACGATCGAAGATACCGCCACGAACATAACCATTGCCCTTAAAGGAATAGCGCCCGTTAGCCACCACAGCAATGGCCTGATCCCCTTCCTTAAGCTCTCCCATGAGCCAGTCGTATTGATCATCGCCTAGCAGATTTCGGCCAATAGCCGGGGCATTCAACGGGGTGTAAAAAAGGTCAATAAAGGGTTCTTCGCGCTGTTCCGCTGAAGCGTCATCAACGCCTTCCGCAGCCGTTCCCTTAAAGGCGTCATCGATATCACCCCGATTCAGGTTCAGGCGACGAATACTGCCGTCACCGGTCAGGGTCTCCCAGCTTGCCGTTTGCATAAACTCCATATTGAGGCTGGCTTCCATGGCACTGGTATCGCTCAAGCCGGCAATATTGTACTGTTTGGCCACAGTCCGGGCGGCGCGCATCAGGGCCTGGTTAACCACCATCACGGTCACGGTGGCGCCAGTAACACTATCGACACTGATCATGCCTTCGCGTTCACCCGATCCGACCCTAATCCGATCCGTCACCGACATATTCTGGTATTCGTCAACAAAGTCAGTTAGTGCTTCCTCGGGAATACCCACCAGCAAAATGGGCTCGTTATGGTCCAGTACTCGCGTCCAAAGAAACTTGCCATCAGGCGCCATCACTACCAGCATATCAACCGGTTTACCTGAGTAGGCCGGGATCTTGACTATAGGATCGGTGGCAAAGGCATAGGCCTTCACCTCACCATTTTTGCTCAGTGTCCAGAGAGGGTAAGGATCAGAGGAGTGGTCGATCTGCCAGGTAGGGTATTTGTCTTGTAACAGGCGCTCAGGATCAATGTCTGGCCCCATCGGGTAGGCCCAAAGAGCACCGGAAAAGAAGAATCCGAACACAACAAAAAGTGCACAAACCAGAGGGTTTTTCATGCAGGCGCCTTATCACTATTAACTGCTTATCCATTGCAATGCCTAGACAGTATAGTAGTAGCCTGACTTTACACCCCTTGATCAATGTCAAGACAGCTTGGAATAGCCTAGGGGTCCTCTGATTAATTCGCCTGAAGCCCCGTAGGGCGCTTCTAAAAATGGTTTTCCCCCGGTGTTGAAGCCCTTGCCCAGATCTCGACATGAACGGCAAGCTTTTCCTTGATAAAAACCATTTCAGGATCCGCAAAGATCTGCCTGAATGAATCAGAGTTGGCCTGGATAGCACCTGCGCGATGCAGTTTCAGCACTAACCCGTGACTTGCGCTCACGCCCCCATAGAGCAACCGCACAGCCGGCGGTAAATAGCAAAATCAACAATGAGCCCAGCACAATCCCAGCCCACCCCCACTGGTGCCAGAACGGATCCAGATAGAAGCCACCCACACTGGCCCCTACGTAATAGAACACCAGATACAACGACGAGGCAGTGCCCCGGGAAAAACCGGCATTATGGCTCACCCAGGCACTGGCAACGGAGTGACAAAAGAAAAATCCCACACTATTCACCAACAACCCGATCAGAACCATCGATAAACTGGTCAACAGGGTCAACAAGGTGCCCGCCATAAACACCCCGATACCCAGCAGCATGCATAGCGGCAGCGAGAAACAGCGAGTAGCCTGCCCAGATAACGCCGAGGCCAGAGTGCCGCTTAGGTAACAAAGAAACAGCATGCCCAGAAAGCTGGCCGAAAGATTATAAGGGGGGGCACTTAACAGAAAGGTGGCGTAACTGTACTGGTTAATAAAGATAAAGAAATTAAAACCTCCGATCAGATACGCCAGCAGTAACATGGGATTACCGATATGAGCCCCCATATCGGCCAGCAGGTTGCAGAATCGGAAGGGCTTGCGAGTGAAGTGCTGTGACTTGGGTAACAGGGCGATCAAGACCAGCAGGCAGATCAGACTGATCACAGACATTAGCAAAAAACTACTCTGCCAACCGGCTAGGTCGGTCATAAAGCCGCCGATCAGGCGACCGCCAATGCCTCCCAAAGTATTGCCGCTAATGTAGATACCTACCGCAATTCCCATGGCGGGTTTACTGTATTCATCCCCCATATAGGCAATAGCGATAGCGGGAAAACCTCCCAGCAACAGTCCTTGCAGCATGCGCAGTAGCAGCAAACTATAGAAGTCATCCACAAACCCCAAAGCCAAAGTAACCAGCAAGACCCCGGCTAAGGAGCCCAGCATCAGGCCTCGTCGCCCAATCGCGTCGGACAAAGGTCCGTAAATCAGCAATGAACAGGCCAACATCAAAGTCGTCAGGGAGAGGCTCCAGCTGGCCATTAGCGGGGAGACACCGAACTGCTCGCTAAGCAGTGGCAACATGGGCTGGGTGGTATAAATATTGGCAAACACCATAAAAGAACCAAGGCTCAAGGCAAGGGTGGTGTGCCAAAACAGGGGGGTACGGATCTCAATCATAGCGAGCACTCTAGTGCTGCACATATCATAATAAAAATATATTATCTGTATAGTAGTAATAATATTTTAGTATGAATATTTAGGAACCAGGCCTGTTTATGAATTTGCGCCAGCTAGAGTGTTTTCAAGCCGTTGCCCGGCATCGCAATTTCACCCGTGCAGCAGCTGAACTGGGAATGGCCCAGCCAGCCGTCAGTGTCACTATTCAGAAGCTGGAACAGAATCTGGGGCTGATTCTATTCAACCGGCAAGAGAAACAGATCGCACTCACCGCCGAAGGTCGGCGACTGCTCGATCATGCCAACCATATTTTACGACAGCTGTTAGATGCCAAACGAGAAATGGCTGAACTCGGCGGCCTCGAGCAAGGAGAAGTGTCCATAGGCATGCCCGGCATGCTGGGTTCCTATTATTTTCCACCCATACTGATGGCCTTCAAGCACCGCTACCCCGACCTCAAACTCAATGTTCTGGAAGCGGGTACTCGGGAAATACAGAAGATGCTATTTAATGGTGAGCTGGATCTGGGCATTGTGGTCGAACATGAACTGCCCGACGGGCTCGAAATCCATCGTTTTCACGAAGAATCGATGATCGTCTGCGTACATCGGGAACACCCCTTTGCCGAGCTATCGGAAGTTAGCTACCAGCAATTTTTTGCCGAAGAGTTGGCCCTGTTTAAACCGGGTTATTTTCACCGTGAGTTTATCGACCAGATCTGCCAGCAACAGGGACTGAAACCCCGCATTGCCTTTGAAACCAACCTGATCGCACTGACCAAAGCCATTGTTGAAAACGGCTTTGCGATCAGTACCTTTCTGGAAATGGTGATCAAGGATGATCCTGATTTGATAGCGATCCCATTCGCACAGCCCGTTCGTCTTAAACTGGCCATTGCCTGCAAGCGCGGCGGCTACCTGAGTCGAGCCAACCGCGCTTTTCTGGAATTTATGTTGGGCAATCTCCATTCGAAAGCCGGTTAGCGCCAAAAGGGCTTACGTATCTCTTCTTGTCGCTGCGGCTCATCAATGCCGATATCCTTGAGTAGGTAACTCGGCATGTCACGCAAGTACCGACGGCTACGTGCACGCTGTTTCCACTGCATGACCCTCTCGTAAAAACGCACCCTGGTGTTTCGATCAAGCTCGGAATGCGAGCTAACTATCTCACAACTTCTGTTTATGCATGCTCCTTGATTCATGGGAAAACCTCCCTCTCCTTTCATGTTGTTTAGCGGCATTTCAAAGCCAAATTATCAACCTGAGAGGGAATCAACAAACGATTAAATCATAGCCTCAGATAAGTATTACTTATCTTAAATCCTATCTAGCCAAAGAGATCCGACTGACCTTCGCCCAAAGAGCCATATGCTGACAAGGCAAGATGTAGAGCGTACGAATTTACGCCTCTGTAGCCTGGATCATGCGAGAACGTGAAGCAGGTAATCTGTGACGGATGAATAAATGGCGAAGTCTGGACAAGACCACTGATGAACAGCCATGCTCAGGATGCAAAATAGCCTGCAACCTGAGCTTGGCAATGCGGGTTCAACACACTCAGCGCCATTCAGGCATTAGCAGACTTGCATCAGGAGACGATTCCGCCACAGGCTCTACCATATCAACAGCCTGGTCTACCCAGCCTCCCCCCATCGACTTATACACATCAATCAACGCGCTGTAGTAATCAATTTGAGAGGAAACGGTATCGAGCTGGGCTTGGAAAAGCTCATTATTGGCATACAACACTTCAAGATAACTGGCTGCACCATTTTCAAACCGCATGTCAGCGAGCTTGGCATAGCTTAGCAATGCCTTTTCACGCTGTTTTAACGCCTGATAATTTTGCGCATTCTTATCGGTGGACACCAAGGCATCATTCACCTCCTTTAACGCACTCAACAGGGTAAAGCGGTAACGATCTTCGGCTTGCTGACGAAGCGCTTCGGCGGATTGTATCTGCCCCTCAATTCTCCCAAAGGTGAAAATCGGAGCCGTAATCGATGCACCGATATCCCATATTTTGGCCGATGAATCGAGCAGATCACCCAGGTCTGCACTCGCTTGACCAAAGTTACCGGTGATAGAGATATCGGGATAATACAGTGATTCAGCCACACCCACCGCGGCATTTGCCGAGATCAGGTTTTGCTCAGCCTGCTGGATGTCAGGACGACGTGTGAGCAGTGATGCCGGTAACGCCTCGGGAACGCCAACGATAGTCATATTGTCGAGGCTTTTGCCCCTACCAATCGCCCCTGGGGAACGCCCCAACAAGATAGAGATCAAATTTTCTTGCGCCGCTATTTGCGCCTCGATTAACGGCACGGCCGCCAGAGCCAGCTGGTATTGGGACTCGACCTGGTCCACTTCCAGCTGCGAAACAGTGCCATAGCTATGTCGCAGCTTAAACAACGTAACCGAGTCTTTGTAACTGAGCTCTGTTTCTTGGGCAATCACCAGTTGGCGATCCAGGCCGCGCAGCGCAACATAGCTAGAGGTCACTCCGGTCACCACCGAGAGAATAACACCACGGCGTCCCTGCTCGGAGGCGTACACCTGGGCCTGCACCGACTCTGTCTGACGCTGAACGCGACCAAACAGATCGAGTTGCCAGCTGGCACCCAGCGCCGCTTCGTATTGGGTGTAATAGGGATCACTGCCAGGCGTTGATCCAAACGTCTCCTCGGAGATTCTATTACGGCTGACACCGCCTCCGGCACCCAGTTGAGGGAAGAATTCTGCTCTTGTGGTATTCAACTGTCCCAAAAATTGATTAACCCTGCCGGCAGCAATCCGGATATCAAGGTTTTCTTTGAGTGCGGTTTCAATCAAACCATCCAGCACCGGGTCGTTAAATTGTTGCCACCATTTGGCATTGGTCAAGTCAGAGGCCGAACGGTAATCGATTCTCCACTGTTCGGGCACCTCCACCTCGGGACGCTCATAATCCGGTCCGATCACACAACCAGTCATCAGCGTGATACAACTAAAGGTCGCCATTGCAATTACATTTCGAGCACCCATATCAGCTCTCCCCCTTTGCATCTGGTGAGGCCGGAAGCTCTGAGACAGAATCATCCCTATCCTTAGCCTTAGGCTTCTTGCTGAAGATGCCACTGGCTGATTCCACAATCACAAAGAACATGGGAACGAAAAAAGAGGAGATCAGAGTAGAGGCTAACATACCGCCGATAACGCCAGAGCCAATAGCGTGCAAGCTATTAGCACCAGGTCCGACCGCAATCGCCATGGGGACGCAACCTAGAATAAAGGCCAAAGATGTCATTACGATAGGGCGTAATCTCACCCGAGCGGCTTCGGCAGCCGCGTCGGCTAATGACATACCATTGCGGTGATTCTCTACCGCGAATTCGGTGATCAAAATAGCATTTTTAGCCGATAACCCCACCAGGGTTACCAAGCCAACCTGAAAGTAAACATCGTTTTCAAGACCCCGAAACCAGGTCAGCAACAAGGCACCCAGAATAGCAAAAGGCACCGCCATCATAACCCCGATCGGTAAGGTCCACATCTCATATTGGGCCGCGAGAATCAGGAACACCATGACCAAGCCGAATGCAAAGGCAATGGTTGCGGTTCCGCCGGCTTGTTTCTCCTGGAAGGCCTGACCTGACCAGGCAAAACCATATCCATCGGGCAGCAGATCCTCCGCGACCGCCTCCATAGCCGCGATAGCCTCCCCGCTACTGTAACCCGGTGCTGCTGTGCCAGTAACCTGAGCTGCAGGAAATCCATTAAAACGGGGCATCACATTCGGCCCGGAATCATAACGATAAGTCGCTACGGCAGACAGCGGAATCTGTTCGCCGAGCTTGGATTTAATATAGATCTTATTAAAGTCGACAGGATCATCCCGAAACTCCCCTTCGGCTTGAATAATAACCTGCCAGATCCGGCCAAAGTCCGTAAACTGCGAAACATACAAGGAACCAAAATAAGCTTGCAGAGTTTGGTAAATGTCCTGTACCGGAATCTGTAACAGCTCAGCCCGGTTACGATCGACATCCAGATAGAGCTGACGCTCTGCCGCCGAGAAAGTACTATTCAAGGCTGCGAGCTCCGGTCGTTTACGCAATCCAGCTAAATATTTCTGTACAACCGCCTGCAATTCCAGCGGCGCTTTACCCTGCGTATCCTGAATGTAAAACTGGAAGCCGCCGGTTGAGCCCAACCCTGGAATCGATGGCGGACTGACCAGAAGTGAAACACCTTGATCCAGAACACCCAGACTCTTGCGTGACTTTGCAATCACGTCAAACGAGCTCATGCCGGGCTCATGCCGCTCTTCAAACGGCTTAAGGGGCACGAACATCAAACCACTGTTGGTTCGATATTGTTGATCCACAATGCTAAAGCCATCCATCTGGCTGACGGCCAATACAGCGGGATCTTCGCGCAAGATCTTAACGGCCTGATCCCCAAACGCTGAGGTTCTTTGCAAACTGGCCGCATCGGGCAGCATGCTAATGCCGAATACATAACCCTGATCCTCCTCCGGCACAAAACTGGACGGAAGAATACGAAACATCATAACCAAACCAACCACGACGGCCAGAAACAACCCTAACCCAATATATTTATGGTTAATTAGAAAGCGCACACCGACAACATAACCATTGGTAATGGCTTCAAAAGTATTATCAAACCATAGGAAAAAACCTTTCTTCTCGGAGGTTCTGGGCTTGAGCACAATCGCCGACAGCGCGGGGGACAAGGTCAGTGCCACAATACCCGAAATCACCATGGCAATAGCGATAGTAACCGCGAACTGTTTATACAGAGTACCCGTCATCCCTCCCAGAAATGCTATCGGTAAGAACACCGAGGAGAGCACCAACACAATGGACACCAGGGCACCGGTCAACTCGGACATCGCCTCTTTAGCGGCAGCCTTAGCAGTCATGCCTTTGGTTTCCATCTTATGCTCGACAGCTTCGACCACAATAATGGCATCGTCCACCACCAAACCTATGGCCAATATCATGCCGAACAGGGTGAGCATATTGGTGGAGAAACCCAGTCCATAAATGCCAATATAGGCACCAACGATAGCAATCGGAACAGCGATAATCGGTACTAATGTGGAACGCAAGCTTTGCAAAAAAATGAAGACAACCAGCACCACCAAAACCACTGCCTCGAAGAACGTGTGTACCACTTTTTCGATTGACTCTTCGGTAAACTGGCTGGTGTCCAGAACAATTTCATATTCCAGACCGGAAGGGAAATTTGGCTGCAACTCCTCAAGTAAAGCCCTCACGCGATTAGAGGTTTGAATCGCATTGGATCCCGGTTGCTGGTACACAACCAAGACAGGGGAGGTTTTGCCATTGGTTTTGGTGTTAACGGCGTAGTTTTTTCCACCAAGCTCACTGCGACCAATATCAGACACCCGTACAATTGCAGCATCATCAGAGGTACCGGCACGTAATATGATCTGGTCAAACTCTTCCGGCTTAACCAACATACCCTGACTGGTAATGGGGAAATTTTGCAGGGTTCCATCTGGTGCCGGTGACTGGCCAATCTGACCAATGCCAAATGCCTGATTTTGTCCAGCAATCGCACGGCTCACATCGGAGACAGTAATTCCCATCTGGGCCAGCAGGTCTGGGCGTAACCAGATGCGCATTGCCACATCAGGTATTGGGAACACCGTCGACAAATTAGCCCCCTCCACCCGCTTCACAGCGTCCCACACGTGCAGGTTGACATAATTATTCAGCTCAACCGTCGACATCTCTCCGCCGGGAGTACTAAAGCCTACCACCATCATAAATGACTGGGATACTTTCTGGGTGGTCACCCCTTGTGCGCTTACTGTGCTAGGCAATTGCGCCATCGCCTGGCTGACCCGATTCTGGGTGTTGACCTGGGCGATATCCGGATCGGTACCGGGCTCAAAGGTAACCGTTAATGTCATATCACCCGAAGAGGAACTGGTTGATGACATATAGATCATGTCATCAACACCATTGACCTGCTGTTCGATGGGTGCCGCTACCGTATTGGCTACAACCTCAGCCGTTGCCCCAGGGTAGCGAGCACTAACGGTTACCGTGGGCGGTGCAATTTCCGGAAATTGAGCGATTGGAGTGACGCTCATTGCCGTGGCGCCGGCCAACACAATAATAATAGAGATAACAGCCGAAAAAATTGGCCGATCAATAAAAAAACTGGGTCCCATGATAATTCCTCAGTTCGCTACCAGGCTAACAGCCAAGGAGTTATCCGTTATATGGCGGGTGTCGGCCGATTTTTTTTCCATCGAGGGCTCTGTTTTCTTTGTTTCCGATGTCTCGGTTGGTTTATCCGCCTTGTCATCTTCGGTATCTGACTTCATTTTGGCTTTGGGTAGGTAATGCAACGCTTTCACGTTCATACCTGGGCGTATTTTCATAAAGCCTTCGACAATCACCATATCGCCCCCCTTTAGACCACTGGTGATCAGCCATTGGTCTTTTTCCCATTCGCCAACGGTGACTGGTTGCAAGACGACCTTACTCTCTTCATTGACCAGCATCACCATCTGGGTATTGCCTTGCTGTTGCACCGCTTGTTGCGGAACCACAATAGCGTTTTGGCGTTTGCCCCCCAGGATATTGGTGCTAACAAACATGCCAGGCCGTAACAGGAAATCAGGATTCGGAACCACCGCCCGAACTAGAAAGGTTCCGGTACGGGTATCAAATGAAGGTGAAGCAAAATCGAGTGCTCCTTTTAAGGGGTACACGGAACCGTCCGTCATGATAATTTCAAATTCGTATTTGCTGTTTTCAGGCGGAATCAGGTTTCCCTGTTGTCGTTCCTGGCGAAAAGATTCAATTTCATTCTGGGAGACCGCAAAGTTTACCCAGATGGGGTCAATTTGGGCGACATAGGAAAGATAGGCCGACTCACCAATCGAGTTCAGATAGGAACCCTCTCGCTGTAAAGAAGCACCGGACAATCCGGTCACCGGCGCATGAAGGGTCGTATAGCTCAGATCAAGCTCAGCATTGGATAGTTTGGCTTTGGCGGAAAAGACAGCGGCCTCTGCACTTCGTTGTGCACCTATGGCTTGATCCAGATCACTCTGACTCATAGCATCGGCTTCGGTCAGAGGTTTTATGCGTTTAAGATTGGCATTGGCGGTCCAGAGTCTCGCCTTACTCGCTTCCAACTCCCCTTTTGCGGCGTCGACCTGAGCCTGAAATGGACGCTTGTCCATCTCAAACATCACATCACCTTCTTGCAGTAAGGCACCTTCCTTATACACCATCCTTTCCAGAAAGCCCGATACACGAGCCACCACATCTACTTCTCGTGAGCTTTGCAACTGCGCCAAACGAGTAATAACGACATCCAGCGTTTTGGGTTCAACCTTTAATACTTTAACCTCCGGTATGGGTGCCGGTACCGAGGTAGCAGGCTTATCGCACCCGGCTAACCCAAGCAGTAATAGTCCCCCGGTTACGAACACCCTATAAAACACAGATGGACGGGTAAAACCCTGATACGACTGAGCCACAATAAAATCCTTTTCTGATGTCTGTTTCATGTTGCCCAAGAGTAGTACAGCAACTCTTTAAACATAGTTCATTGTTATGTTGATGACAGATGCCGGCCAATCAAACACCAACACAGGGTAAGCACCAGAGTAGTGCTTTTTGCCACCCTCTTTTTACAAGAGCACCTGTTATGTTCAGCCAGGCAAACCATTTTCTGCCCCGCTCCAGTGTTACGAACCAATGCCTCCTGCCCTCAAACAAATGAACTCGACAAGCATAATTTGAAACACTCAGAATAAAAACCAAAGACCAGCCAATGACGCTATTCATCCTACCCGAAAATACATTAGTCTTATATGATGGAGGCTTACATGCATCAACGTTTACCCTCACTGAACGGCTTTCGCATATTCGAAGCCGCCGCTCGCCACCTGAGTTTCACCAAGGCCGCCAAGGAACTCTTCGTCAGCCAGGCCGCCGTTAGTCAGCAGGTGCGACAACTCGAAGAACAACTGGGCTACCCTCTGTTTCGACGCTTGAATCGACGCTTGTTACTGACTGACGAGGGGCAACGGCTACTGCCCTTTGCCAGCGACGCGATGCTGTCCTTGCAAAAAGGAGTGGAAGCGGTCGCTTTGGAACAACGCCAGCGACCACTCAATATCTCGGTGCTACCCTCTCTGGCGTACCGCTGGCTAATCCCTCGCCTGCTGCGATTCTCAAGTTTACACCCGGATCAGGAAGTACGAATCTCAGCCTCCCTATCGTTGGCTGAATTCGATAACAATGACATTGATATGGCCATTCGTTTCGGTCGGGGCAACTACCCCGGACTGCACAGCGAACTGTTGATGGAGGATGAGGCGTTTCCGGTCTGTGCACCGAGCCTGATCAAAGAGCAGCAACTGAAACAGCCTGCCGACCTGCTTAATCATCGTTTACTGCACGATATGGGTCCCGGTGATCTTAACTGGGAACGCTGGTTTCAACAGGCTGGGGTTGAGTATCATCCGAGCCAACCCGGTTATACGCTCGGCGATTCCAGTCTGGTAGTCGAGGCCGTACTGGCCGGTCAGGGCATTGCGCTGTCCCGGGCCACCCTGGTGGAGACCGAGCTGGCCAGTGGCCGACTGGTGCGCCCGTTCGAACTAACGCTCTCCTCCAATTACTCCTACTATCTGGTGATGCCCAGGGAAAAAAGAGATCTCGAGCGGGTACAGCTATTTTGTCAATGGCTGCACGCGACCGCCGAAGAATGTATCGCCGAGGTCTCGGCCACGCCGCTGGCGATATGATAGAGTAGCGGCCCCTGGCTGGAGTCCCCATGAGCAAGAAAAAACCTGAAATCCCCCGCTTTGATCATCCGATTATCGAAACCCATTGCCACCTCGACTACCTCGAAGAGGATCAGCTGGAGCAACTGCTGGAGCAATCCCGGGAACTCGGTATCGAGCGTATCGTGACCATCGCAGTGTCCGCCGATAACCTGCAAAAGGTCCTCGACCTGAGCCGAATGAGTGATCGAATCTGGGGCACCCAGGGTATTCATCCCCACGATGCCGAACAGTTCAACACCGACGTCGAAGCGCAAATCATCGAGCAGCTGGACGATCCACGCATGTTGGCGGTCGGTGAAATCGGCCTGGATTACTATTACGATCATGCCGACCGTAAAATTCAACGGGATGTATTCGAACGTCAGCTTCAGATCGCCGTCGACAAGCAGTTACCGGTTGTCATTCATACCCGGGAAGCGGACGAGGACACTTGGGCCATTCTGGCCAACTTTGAGCAGTCGTTGAGCCGCAAAGGGGTCATCCACAGCTTCACCTCTGGCCTGGAGCTGGCGCAATACTGTATTGGCGAAGGCTTCAAACTGGGTTTTAACGGCATTGCGACGTTTAACAAGGCGGAAAACGTGCGTGAAGTCGTGCGATCCACCCCCATAGAAAAGATTGTCCTGGAAACCGATTCCCCCTACCTGGCACCCGTTCCTTATCGAGGCCGGCCCAACAGCCCCTGCTACCTGCCCTTTATCGCCCAGCGTATTGCCGATGAACTGGAAGTGGATATTACTACCTTGCTCAAACAGGCCTATCACAACAGCTTGGAACTCTTTTTTCCCGGCGAACTCAGCACGCCTTAACAGGTGACCAGGGCAACTATCGGCATGGGCACCTATCAACATGGGCCGTCTGGATCACTGTAATCGTTCCAGTGTTGTGACCAGGCTGCTGACAATGTCGTTCAGGGCTTTATTGTTCGCTCCATTGATCAGCAGCCCCTCGGCATCAAACGCCTGCTCGGCCTGACCTACAGCCAACTGATCGGGTAATACCAGCACACCGATATTACCCAGCAGCATACGCAAACTGACCAACCCTCTCAGACCACCCAAAGCACCTGGAGAGGTCGACATCAGGGCCGCCACCTTGCCACGAAAAGCCAGCAACGGGGGCTCATCACCTTGGCGTCGCGTCGCCCAATCGATCGCATTTTTTAACAACGGGCTATAAGCACTGTTGTATTCCGGGGACGCAATCAGAAAGCCATCATGCTCTATCAAGAGTTGTTTAAACGCCTGTGCCGCCTCTGGCATACCCTGCTCCGCCTCAAGATCTTGACAAAAAATCGGCATCGGAAAATCCGCCAAATCAATTCGGGTAACCAAGGCACCGGAGGCCTCAGCATGGTCGGCGGCGGCATTGGCCAAGCATTTATTGTAGGAGTGCTTGCGGGCACTGCCGGCGAAACTAAGAATTTTTATCATCGTGACGGGGCCTCTGTTCGGTTGGCAACGGACTGATTTAACCAGCAGTCATAGCAACAGACTTTGAGTCTATCCGGTTCCATTAGCGCTGTAATGCTACGGGATAAAAAAGAGAGGCTTTTGACGTTAAAAGAGACCCTGTCATACGAACAATCGATCGTTTCCGATACAACAGATCCATATCATTAATTATCGGGAGAATATCATCCCCGAAAGGGTCTAATCTTTTGAAAGGCAGTGCGACGTTACCTATCACCTCAAGTAGTCGGGTAGTCGCCAGCTATGCCACCCTCCATCCTGAATAGGGCAACGGTTATGACGATTCGTATCGCAATAAATGGCTTTGGCCGTATTGGCCGTAACGTACTTCGCACGCTCTACGAAAACGGCTACCGTCAGCAACTGCAAGTGGTGGCCATTAACGATCTGGCAAGCCCGGAAATCAATGCCCACCTTTTGCAGTACGACTCGGTTCATGGGCGCATGAACGGCACCGTCGAGCAGGATGCGGAATCGCTGACGGTCATGGGCGATCGTATTGCTCTGTTTTCCGAAACCTCCCCGGACGATCTGCCATGGGGACGCCTGGGCGTTGATCTGGTGCTGGAATGCAGCGGCCAGTTCAAGAACCACAAAGCCGCTTCGACCCATCTGGCAGCCGGTGCCGGAAAAGTGTTGATTTCAGCACCGGCAAAGGATGCCGATGCCACCATCGTTTATGGCGTTAACGACCATCTGCTACGAGACGAGCACCGTATTGTCTCCAATGCCTCCTGCACCACTAACTGTCTGGCACCGGTGATCAAGGTGCTTAACGACAACATCGGCGTCGTTAATGGCTTGATGACCACCATCCATGCGGTGACCAACGATCAACATGTTTCGGATGTCTATCACAAAGACCCTTACCGGGCACGAGCCGCGTTTGAATCGATTATTCCTACCAAAACCGGTGCTGCTGCGGCCGTAGGATTAGTGCTCCCCGAACTGAGCGGACTGCTTGATGGCCAGGCCTTGAGAGTACCAACACTGAATGTATCGATCATCGACCTGTCCTTTATCGCCGCCCGGGATACCTCTGTAGAAGAGATCAACAACATGATGCGTGACGCCGCAACTCATTCGGCGGTTATGGATTACAACGAGCTCCCCCTGGTATCGATCGATTTCAACCATAACCCTCATTCAGCCTGCTTTGATGCTGGCCAAACCCGGGTTTGCGGGCGGCAGGTCAAGGTCATGGCCTGGTACGATAACGAATGGGGTTATTCGAACCGAATGCTGGATACCGCCCTTACTATGTTGTCGCGTTAACACCCGATACCAGGTCTCGGCACCCCGCAAGAGAGCAGCCACCGATATGAATACTCAACGGTCTATTTCGCGCGCACCAGTTCTGGTGGAAGTCATCGAAGGCAAGCGCTATTTCTGGTGCACCTGCGACCTCAGTATCACTCAGCCCTTCTGCGATGGTTCGCATCAGGATAGCAACCTGAAACCCCTGATATTTCTGGCAACACAAACAACCAACGTGCGATTTTGTCGTTGCAAACAGACCGCTTCCCCCCCTCTTTGCGATGGTACTCACAAGCACCTGAACACCTAAGGCACCTCTGATTAATTCGGATAGATCTCTGCGGATCCTATAATGGTTTTTATCAAGGCGAAGCCCTTGTTCATGTCGAGACCTGAACAAGGGCTTTAACACCGAGAGAAACCATTTTAGGACCGCCCTACGGGGCTTTCAGGCGAACCCAGACTCTTTGTTACGCCTTTTTGAAAGGTCTGGACCTTACTG
>NZ_JAKSDZ010000041.1 GCF_023509475.1 Aestuariirhabdus haliotis
TCTCGGTGTTGAAGCCCTTGTCCAGGTCTCGACATGAACGGCGAGCTTCGCCTTGATAAAAACCATTTTTAGGATCCGCAGAGATCTATCTGAATGAATCAGAGGTGCCTTAAGGGGTAATTGGGGGCTGTCAGCTAGATCTGTCGGCCTGCCCCCATCCTGTTTTCTGTTTAACAAGGTGCCGCCATGGATTCGGTAGTACCCGGAAAGAATCGCTTTACTGAGCTTCGAGTTGAGGCCAGTTCGGTCATGTTGGCCTGGTATTTTGGTTTCTTTACTCCAATTCTATTGCTTTGGCTGATCGCACCCTTATTGCTCATTGTTAAAGCCCTTGGTCTGTTATTACTGGTTTTCCATGCGCTCTGGTGGTTGTCTCGACATTACTTGCTGTGCGGTCCAGTAGCGATCCGAGCGTTGGGCCATGATGGTGAACAGTGGTGGGTGGAGGCCGGCGATCGGGTAGAGGCAGCGGTGCTGGACAAAGATGTTTGGGTGTCCCCCCTGCTGATTTTGATGCGCTTGAGGGGAGAGGAGAGCGGTCGCCTTTATCGTCTGGTATTGTTTTGCGATGGAGCAGATGCCGAATCCCTGAGGCGTTTGCGGCTCCGGTTGCGCTGGTTGCCCGTGTCTCTTAAACCTGTTTCAGAGTAATCACATGACTTCATTGCCCGGGCCAAAACCCTCGGATGGCAGGTTTATAACGGGCTATTGGTTGGAACCAGCAGGGTATCAACGGCAGTTGTGAGGGTTTTCGGGTAGTCGAGAGTGTAATGCAGCCCACGGCTTTCTTTGCGCTGTTGCGCCGAGCGAATGATTAAATCGGCGACCACGGCCAGATTCCGCAGCTCGATGAGGTCATTACTTACCTTATAGTTGCTATAGAACTCGTCGATCTCTTGCAGCAGCATATCAACCCGGTGTTTGGCCCGCTGTAACCGCTTGTTGGTTCTGACGATGCCGACGTAATCCCACATAAAACGGCGAAGCTCTTCCCAGTTGTGAGCGATAATTACGTCCTCGTCAGAATCGGTTACCTGGCTCTCATCCCACTCGGGCAGGTTGGGTAAGGAGGTGTCGGCCTGCGCCAGTTCAATACGAATATCTTCCGCTGCCGAGCGGCCATAAACCACGCATTCCAGAAGAGAGTTACTGGCCAGCCGGTTGGCGCCATGCAGGCCGGTAAAGCTGGTTTCCCCGATGGCATAGAGACCTTCGAGGTCCGTGCGCCCCTGATGATCGACCATTACACCACCGCAGGTATAGTGGGCGGCAGGAACCACCGGTATAGGATCCCGAGTGATATCGATCCCGAAGCTCAGGCAGCGTTCATGAACGGTCGGGAAATGCTCGAGGATGAATTCTTTCGATTTGTGGCTAATGTCCAGATACACACAGTCGACCCCGAGCCGCTTCATTTCATGGTCCATGGCGCGAGCAACGATATCCCGAGGTGCTAGCTCCAGGCGAGGATCGAAGCGTTCCATAAAGCGTTGTCCATCTGGCAAGCGCAACTTGCCGCCTTCACCCCGAACCGCTTCTGTAATCAGGAAGGACTTGGCCTGCGGGTGATAAAGGCAGGTGGGGTGGAACTGATTGAATTCCATGTTGGCGACTCGGCAACCAGCACGCCAGGCCATGGCAATGCCGTCACCGCTGGCACCATCCTGATTGCTGGTATAAAGGTATACCTTGCTCGCGCCTCCGGTTGCCAAAACCACGCAACGAGCTTGAAAAAGCTCAACCTGGTCGGCTTCTTCGTTCAGGACATAAGCTCCTTTGCAGCGAGGTTTATCGCTGCCGGTGTGACGATGGGTGACCAGGTCAATGGCCAGCCGGTTTTCAAACAGATCCAGGTTTTTGGCTTCCCGAGCTCGTTCAATCAGGGTGCTGGCAACCGCCTGCCCGGTGGCATCGGCGGCGTGAATAACGCGTCTGTGGCTGTGCCCACCTTCTTTGGTTAAATGATAATCATCGGTGGTAGCGGTGACATCGTTGCTGCGGGTGAAAGGTACGCCCTGTTCGATCAACCAGTGAATATTTTCAGAACTGTTGCTGACGGTAAAACGCACAGCGTCATCATGGCATAAACCGGCACCGGCATTGAGCGTATCCGCCGTATGGTCAGCCACGCTGTCAGTGCTGTCCAAAACGGCAGCAATTCCGCCTTGGGCCTGGGAAGTTGATCCTGCCATCAAGCTGGCTTTGCTCAGAACCGCTACTCTTACCGATGGCGCAAGTTCCAGCGCCAGGCTCAATCCGGCGGCGCCACTGCCTATCACCAGTACGTCGTGAAGATGCTTGATCGTCATCGCGGTGTCCGTCTGCTTAATGGTTTGTTTCGTTGCATAAGGACGGCAAGATTATAGCGTGGCTGAAGATAGGGCAAGTATCGTGGTTTTAGTCTTATCTTAAGGGGGGAGCGCCTGGATATAACGCTTGATTTATCGCCCTTCGCCCATATATAGGAAGTCAGCTTTATAACTTTGTCACGGCAATAATATTGTCTTTAAAGTTTTTTGAACTAACACTTTCCGGCGGGGTCTATCCGCTGGTATTGATAAACATGTCGCTGTTGCCAGCACATAGATGCAGTTTGCGGGGGAGATGAGTGATCCAGCAGCAGGATGAAGATCAACAGTTGGTTGCCCGTGTTCAGCAGGGCGACAAGCGTGCATTTGATCTTCTTGTCATCAAGTATCAACATAAAATACTCGGCTTGGTCAGTCGATATGTGTTTGATCACCAGGAAGTGCAAGATGTTACCCAGGAAGCGTTTATCAAAGCCTACCGGGCACTGGGTAAGTTTCGTGGGGAAAGCGCCTTTTATACTTGGTTGTACCGAATCGCCATCAATACGGCCAAGAATTACCTGGTATCACGGGGGCGCAGGCCGCCTGATACCGATGTTGAAGCTGAGGATGCGGAACACTATGAAGGCCGTAACCCGTTGAGAGAGATAGAAAATCCGGAAAATAGATTGCTTACCGATGAGGTTGAAGCCACTATAAAGCATGCCATTGCGAGCCTTCCGGAGGACCTTAAAACAGCACTGACTTTACGAGAGTTTGAAGGCCTGAGCTACGAAGAGATCGCCGATGTGATGCAGTGTCCGGTGGGCACCGTCAGATCGCGGATTTTCAGGGCCAGGGACGCGGTGGATAAAGAGATAAAACCATTGCTGCAATAAGGGAACTGCGGGGGCTCTTCGGGGTCAATGTTAAGGACAGACAGTCAAGGGTTAGTATTTCAGCCGTTGGACTGGCAATAATCACGAAGTTTGAGGTGTTGAATGAGTTCAGATAAGCGTTTGAAGGAGTCGCTTTCAGCCGTATGGGATTGCGAAGCCAACGAGCTGGAACTGCATCGAGTATTGGCCGAAGTTCATCAGGATTCTGAGCTTCGAGATACCGCTCATCGTTATCGTTTAATGAGTTCATATATGAAGCAGGGCGAGGTGTCGACTTCTGCAGTTGATCTATCTGCAGCCATTCGGGATGCGATTGCAGAGGAATCTCCTCATGGCTCGGTTCAAACCACCAAAAGCACTGGAACCTGGATCAATGGTGCCGGTCGCGTGGCCATTGCTGCGAGTGTCACGGTTGCCGTGTTGTTTGGCATGCAGACCTACAATTACAGTGTTAATGCGGTTACTGGTACAGACACCGGCATCGCACAGGCTCCGGCTGTGATTCACCAGCCTTCTGTCATTCAAACAAGCAATAGGTTGGGGGCTTCCAGCCTTCCTGCAGGCTACGGCGAGTCAGCAAATGCACCGACCGCCCAACGGGTGGAGCGGGCTCAGCAGCATGCTGATGCCATATCGAATCAACGATTGAATACCTATATGTTGCAGCACGCGGAAAATAGCGCGCTGGGCCAATATCAGGGAATGCTTCCCTTTGCTCGTTTGGTCAATGCTGAAAGTCGTTAAAGCGAGAGCACAGGTGACAAAATATCTGATAGTTTCTTTGCTGGTGCTATGGGGATCTGTAGCATCAGCTGACTCAACGGCTGATGCTCAGAATAAAAGCAAAATATGGTTGAAGGCGATGAGCGAGGCTTACCGCACTCTCAGTTTTCGTGGCAGTCTGGTTTTTCAAAATTCCCAGGGGTTGAACACTCTGTCAATAGTGCGTGACCTTAGTGGTGAGCAGCACCGGGCCAGGATGGTCTATCTGGACGGGCCATACCGGGAGGTGGTGCGAGAAGGTAAATTGGTCACCTTTCTGAATACAGATCAGGTGTTACGCTTCGAACATGGCAACACACCGGCGACGCCTGAGCAGTTATTGGAGCGTTTTAGTGCTCTGGGAAACTCATACCGAAGTGAATTTGTTGGTCGTGACAGAGTCGCGGGGCGTGCCGCTATTCTGGTCAATGTAATCCCGGGAGATAGGCACCGATACGGCTATCAATTGTGGTTGGATGAGACCACTGGACTGTTGCTCAAATCCCTGATGGTGGATGATCAGGGGGCGGTGCTCGAGCGTCTGCAGTTTGTCTCATTGCGAGTAAGCGATAATATTCGCCCTGACGAGTTGAGCTTATCTATTGATGTTGAGCAGGTCCCTGAGCAGCTGGTGACCACGCATCGTATTGAATCCCAGATGACTAAGTCCACCAGTGATCAACCGCTTGGATGGCAAGTAGGCTGGGTCCCCCAAGGCTTTTTACTGACACAGCGTGATGAACGTAGAAGTCCTGTTGGTAAAAATCCCGTCGACTCTTTGATGTACTCGGACGGTTTGGCCAGTTTCTCCCTGTTTGTCGAATTGGACGACGAAAACCTGCTCAGCGAAGCAACCACCAACAATGGCGCGACTACGGCGATTTCGCGGGTGTTTCGTGACCAGGGAGATTTCTACATGGTCACAGTCGTTGGCGAAATCCCCTTAGGGACTGCAGAACGAATTGCCGTCTCTATCGCTCCGGCGGATAAGTGATTTTCGATGGTAGAAGAAAAGGGTATCGCGGTAGCCATTGAGCAAGACGCCATCTGGGTAGAAACCCGGCGTCAATCCACCTGTAGCAGCTGTAGTTCCCGCTCAATGTGCGGTCAGGAGCTGCTTAATAAATTGGGTGGCACGGGTACCTGTCATCAGGTACGGGCACTGAATCGATACCCTGTTCGGGTAGGGGATACCGTAACCATCGCCATTCCAGAACAAGTGATTGTGAAAGGGGCGTTTTTGGTTTACCTGCTACCTCTGCTGCTGATGATGGCAGGGCTGGTGCTGGCAGAATGGCTCAGTCTGGCTGAGGGTTGGGTTATTCTAGGCGCTTTTTCAGGGTTGCTAGCGGGATTTGCAGTGGTTGGCTTGCGTAGCCGATGGTTGCACCGCAATCAAGAGGTTCAGCCTCACGTAATCAATGTTGGTATGACGTCCGTTGAGCACTGAGTAAGGAGCTTCGGGCGGGACTGAATCAGGAGTACTAATGAATAATTATCGTTCACCTATCTGGGCTCTTGCCCTGTTGGCATTTTCCATTTTCTGGGTATCTTCGGCGCGCTCCGCCCAATTGCCTGAATTCACCGAACTGGTCAAGAAAGCGTCTCCGGCGGTGGTCAATATCAGTACGGTTCAGGGAGCGGAAGGTAGCAAGCCAATTTTGGGGCCAAATGGTCAGCCCTTACCCGATATTTTTCAGGAGTTTTTTGGGCGTCCCCACCCACGTATTGACGAAGGGCAGCGTCGCCCTCAGTCACTGGGATCTGGATTTATTATCTCTGACGACGGCTATATCTTGACCAATAACCATGTTGTGGACGGTGCTTCACAGGTGATTGTGCGTCTGAGTGATCGCAGGGAGCTTGAGGCGACTTTGGTCGGTGCGGACGAACGCTCTGATTTGGCCTTATTGAAGATTGACGCCGAGGATCTACCGGTTGTTAAAATTGGCCGATCTGCCGATCTTCAGCCTGGCCAGTGGGTAGTCGCGATTGGGTCACCATTCGGGTTCGACTATTCGGTCACTGCGGGTATTGTGAGTGCCCTCGGCCGTAGTTTGCCCAGCGAGAATTACGTGCCTTTTATCCAGACCGATGTGGCTATCAATCCAGGTAATTCGGGGGGGCCGTTGTTTAATTTGGATGGAGAGGTGATTGGTATTAATTCCCAGATCTTTACCCGTTCTGGTGGTTTTATGGGACTTTCCTTTGCCATTCCCATGGATGTTGCAATGCGAGTCTCTGACCAGCTTAAAGAGCAAGGCTATGTCTCCCGGGGCTGGTTGGGTGTGGTTATTCAGGATGTTAATAAGGATTTGGCTGAATCGTTTGGTCTCAAAAAAGCGGCCGGTGCACTGGTCGCACAAGTGATGCCGGATGGGCCGGGTGACCGTTCAGGTCTGCGTGACGGTGATGTGATTCTTAGTTTTGCCGGTAACCCGATTAACCTTTCTTCCGATCTTCCTCATGCTGTCGGGGCCACGCCTCCGGGAGATAAGGTGAAGGTTGAGCTGGTTCGTGGCGGAAAATCGTTGACTCTGGATGTAACCGTTGGCGAACTGCCCACTGATCCTCGCCAGGCCTTGTCTTCTGGCAAGCCTGCCAAACAGGCTAATCGCCTGGGGGTTAAGGTAGTGGAGCTCACCAGTAAGCAAAAAGGTGATCTGGAAATAAACACAGGCGTGGTGATCAGTGAGGTTCTGGGCGGCCCAGCACGATCCATTGGTCTTCGTCCGGGTGATGTGATCACCGATGTCGATAATCAGCCTGTTGACTCACCCAAGCAGTTCAGCAAGTTAATAGCGGATCTGCCCTCTGAGCGGTCAATTTCAATGCGTTTAATCAGGCGTGGTCGTCCTGGTTATATCACTTTCAAACTGCCTGAGTAGCTTTCTCCAGGGGATAGGTTAACAGCCCATCCCCCTTGCCGTTCAGCCGGATCCATGAATAGCGGAGGCAAGGTAAATAGGGTACACTTGCGCCCTGATTTTGCGGGGCTCGTTTGGGCCTCAAGTACATGCCTTGATCATTCGGTGGTACCTAAGCAAAGCTCTCGAGATATCTGAGAGCCGGGTGACCGGCACGGCTTTGTCGTTACCCTAACGAGCTACTTTACCCTGTTTCTAGTGATATATTGTGACTGACCTTTCCCATATACGTAATTTCTCCATCATCGCCCACATTGACCACGGTAAGTCGACCATTGCGGATCGATTTATACAGCTCTGTGGCGGGCTGACCGACCGCGAAATGGCCAACCAGGTGCTCGACTCTATGGATCTTGAGCGAGAGCGTGGTATTACCATTAAGGCCCAGAGCGTTACCCTCGACTATAAGGCGCGAGACGGTAAAACCTACCAGCTAAACTTTATCGACACCCCGGGTCATGTGGATTTTTCCTATGAGGTGTCACGCTCGCTGGCGGCTTGTGAAGGGGCGTTGTTAGTGGTTGATGCGGCGCAGGGCGTTGAGGCGCAATCGGTTGCTAACTGTTACACCGCTATCGAGCAGGGACTGGAAGTCGTACCCGTTTTGAACAAGATGGACCTGCCCCAGGCCGAGCCCGAGCGGGTGGCCAGTGAGATCGAGGAGATCATTGGTCTCGATGCCACCGATGCGGTACGTTGCAGTGCCAAGAGCGGTATGGGCGTGGAAGATGTACTGGAGCATCTGGTTCAGGAAATTCCTGCCCCGGAAGGGGATGTGGACGCACCCCTGCAAGCTCTGATTATCGATTCCTGGTTTGATAATTACCTGGGTATTGTCTCACTGGTTCGTGTGACTCAGGGCACCCTGCGCAAGGGTGAAAAAATGTTGGTGAAATCCACCGGCAATTCTCATGTTGTTGATGGTGTTGGTACTTTTACCCCCAAGCGTAATGAAACCGGTGTGTTACGAGCTGGAGAAGTAGGCTACGTGGTGGCGGGTATCAAGGATATCCATGGCGCGCCTGTAGGCGATACCCTGACTCACCTCAAAACCGCAGACGTTGGTATGCTGCCCGGATTTAAGAAAGTAAAACCCCAGGTTTACGCAGGACTGTTTCCGGTCAGTTCCGATGACTATGAATCGTTCCGAGAGGCTTTAGCCAAGTTGACCCTCAACGATGCCTCGCTGTTCTATGAGCCAGAAAGTTCCGATGCGTTGGGTTTTGGTTTCCGCTGTGGTTTCCTTGGCATGCTTCATATGGAAATTATCCAGGAGCGGCTGGAACGTGAGTATGATCTCGACCTGATCACCACAGCTCCGACGGTTATCTTTGAAGTGGCTATGAAGGATGGCTCGGTTGTGATGGTGGATAACCCTTCAAAACTGCCCGATCCGGCTGGTATAGAAGAGATGCGTGAGCCGATTGTGACCGCTAATATTCTGGTGCCTAAGGAGCATTTGGGTAACGTCATCACCCTGTGTATCGAAAAGCGTGGTACGCAAAAAGATATGCAATTTACCGGCGGCCAAGTATCGTTAACTTACGAATTGCCGATGAATGAAGTAGTGCTGGACTTTTTTGATCGGCTTAAGTCGGTGAGTCGCGGTTTTGCGTCTCTCGATTACAGCTTCGATCGATTCCAGGCGGCTCGTCTGGTGCGACTGGATGTTTTGATTAATAGTGAGAAAGTCGATGCCCTGGCGTTGATCGTGCACAAAGATAATGCCCACGGCAAAGGGCGTGTGCTCACTGAAAAAATGAAAGAGTTGATACCACGACAGATGTTTGATGTGGCCATTCAGGCGGCTATTGGTGGTCAAATTGTAGCCCGTCAAACTGTGAAGGCACTGCGCAAAAATGTAACCGCAAAATGCTATGGTGGTGATGTCAGCCGTAAACGCAAGCTGCTAGAAAAACAAAAAGCGGGTAAAAAACGCATGAAGCAGGTAGGGCGAGTGGAGATACCACAGGAAGCCTTCCTCGCCGTACTAAAGGTGGATAATTAACATATGGATATCAATTTCCCGCTGCTGTTGGTGGTGCTGGTAGCGATGACCGGATTGGTCACTTTGCTTGATAAGGTGAAATTGGCACCTGCTCGCCGGACCCGAGCCCTGGAGCAGTGCGAGCAAAATGGCCAGGCGGAGATGGCCAATGACGTTGTGCTGGAGGAGTTGGCTAAGGAGCCGGGCTGGATTGAAACTTGTCGCTCGGTTTTTCCTGTGTTGCTGGCTGTTCTGGTATTGCGCTCTTTTCTGTATGAGCCTTTTCAAATTCCTTCGGGGTCGATGAAACCGACCCTGGCGATTGGTGATTTTATTCTGGTTAATAAGTTTAACTACGGCATTCGTCTTCCGGTTTTGGACACTAAAATTATCAGCATTGGTGAGCCGGAACGGGGGGATGTGATGGTATTTCGCGAGCCTAAAAATCCGAGTGTAAACTTCATTAAGCGAGTGATTGGATTACCCGGGGATCGTATCCGTTATCTGGATAAAAGTGTGCTCCTCAACGGCTTCCCCCTGGATAAGCAATTCGTTGCGCGATTCTCACAAAATGGGCTCCCTTATACCGTCATGGAAGAGACTCATGGTGAGCACCAATACAGTGTTCGTGAGGATGTAACGCCTCCAGATCCGCGTACTCAGCGAGAGTGGGTCGTTCCCGAAGGCCATTATTTTGTGATGGGCGACAATCGTGATCATAGTAACGATAGTCGTTACTGGGGTTTTGTACCGGAACAGAATATAGTGGGTGAGGCGGTTGCGATTTGGATGCATTGGCCGCACTGGGGAGAGCTGCCCAGCTTTAAGAATAACGGTGCAATTCGCTAGATAGATGGGGGGAAAGAATGAAGTTTGCTAATTCACAGCGTGGTATGAGCACAGCGGGCTGGATGATGACACTGGCCGTGGCAGGAATGACACTGCTGCTGGTGTTTAAGATGGTTCCTTTTTACCTTGATGATCAGGCAATAGGCCAGACATTGGAGAACCTGTCCGCTCGCAAGGGTATCGATGAAGCCAGCCCGCGGGAAATACGCGGTTTCATTAATAAGAATTTCCAGACCAATATGATTCGTGATTTTGACAAAGAAGACATTGAAATTTATGAAGAGGACGGCTTTCTAAAAGTCGATATTGAATATGAGAAGCGGGTTCACATTGTCTCCAATGTCGATGTGGTGATGAGTTTCAAACACAACTGGCAAGTTAAAAATCAGTGAAAAACCGCCTCGAAAAGCTATCGCGTAAGCTGGGATACAGCTTTAATGATGAGCAGCTGGCTCTGCTGGCTTTGACACATCGGAGCTATGCTTCAAGAAACAACGAACGGCTCGAATTTTTGGGTGATTCGATTGTTAATTTCACGATAGCCGAAGCCCTTTACGACAAGTTTCCTCAGGCCAAAGAGGGGCAGTTGAGCCGTCTTCGTGCGAGATTGGTCAAAGGCAAAACACTGGCTGAGCTGGCCAGGGAATTTGAGTTGGGTGACTATCTGCGCCTGGGATCTGGTGAGTTGAAAAGCGGTGGTTTTCGCAGGGAATCCATTCTTGCTGATACCGTCGAAGCTTTAATCGGCGCTATTTATCTCGATCGCGGTATGGATGCCTGTCGTGATCGAGTGCTCGATTGGTATCAGTCCCGGTTGGACAGTCTATCCCTGGATGATACTCAAAAAGATCCCAAAACCTTGTTGCAAGAACTGCTGCAATCCAGGCAGGCGGCATTACCGGTCTATGATGTCCTGGATGTGGAGGGAGAAGCCCATGCACAGACCTTTACTGTGCAATGTGTGGTGGATCTGTTGAGTAAAAAATGTGTAGGAATAGGCAGTAGTCGCAGGGGGGCTGAGCAGCAGGCTGCGCGCCAGGTGTTGCGCGAGTTGGGAGTTGATAATGGCTGAAGCTGAAGCATTCCGCTGTGGTTTTATTGCCCTGGTAGGGCGGCCCAATGTGGGCAAATCAACGCTGCTCAACCGTATTCTTGGGCAAAAACTGAGTATTACCTCGCGTCGTCCACAAACGACTCGGCACCAGATTCAGGGCATAAAAACCGAGTTGGGTGTACAGGCAATCTATGTTGATACTCCCGGTTTGCACAAGGGGGGCGACAAGGCGATTAACCGCTATATGAACCGCGCCGCGAGTACGGCGATAAAAGATGTTGATTTGATTATTTTTCTGGTCGACAGATTGCGCTGGACTGACGAAGATCAAATGGTTTTGGATCGAATCAGGAACAGCCGTTGCCCCGTTTTGTTGGCAGTGAATAAAGTTGATCGGGTTGAGAACAAGCAAGAGTTAATGCCTCACCTGCAAGCCCTTTCGGAGCAACACAATTTCGCGGAAATTGTGCCTATATCAGCCAAAACCGGTCGTAATGTCGATAAATTGGAAGAGGCTGTAAATCGGTTGCTACCACTGGGAGATCATTTTTATGATGAGGACCAGCTGACAGATCGTAGCTCTCGTTTCCTTGCAGCTGAACTGGTACGGGAAAAAATCATGCGGCAGTTGGGCGATGAACTCCCGTATCAGATGACGGTTGAAATTGAAGAGTTCCGTCAACGTGACAATGTGTTGCATATTAGTGCCTTGATTCTGGTAGAAAAAGCAGGGCAGAAGGCGATTGTGATCGGAGATAAAGGCGCTCGGTTGAAAGTGATTGGACGTGAAGCTCGTCTCGATATGGAGCAATTATTCGATAGTAAGGTGATGCTCAACCTATGGGTTAAGGTGAAGGGAGGCTGGTCAGACGATGAGCGTGCACTTCGCAGTCTGGGATACACCGACGTCTGATTTGATGTGTCGATGGTAACCCCTCACCAGGCCAGCTTATCCAATGCCTATGTCATTCATAGTCGACCTTACCGTGAAACCAGTTTGATTGCTGACTTGCTGACTGAAGAAGATGGACGAGTCAGCGTGTTGTTTAAAGGTGTACGAGGCAGTAAAGCGCGCAATAAAGGTTTGCTGCAACCTTTCAATCGCTTGTTGGTGAGCTGGCAGGGTCGGCGAGACTTAAAAACAGCGACCGGATTAGAAGCCGGGGATCACCGGGTCGTTCTGCAAGGCCACTACCTGTTCAGTGCCATGTACGCGAATGAGCTGTTACAGCGTCTTCTGCAGCCTCACGACCCGCACCCTGAACTCTTCCAGCTATATTCGGAGTTGTTGCAGGCTCTTGGCAGAGAGGTGGCTCTGGAACCTTTATTGCGGAGCTTTGAGCTGCAGCTGCTCGATTTAATGGGGTATGGCTTGCCTCTTAGTGGAGAGGCAAGGAGTGGTGATCCAATCGAGAAGGATGGCTGGTATCAATATGACCCTCGCGAGGGTTTTTACCGAATATTGACTGTTTCCGATACACAACAACATAACCTTTTCAGTGGTGATATGCTGCATGCATTGGCGATGGGTAACATAGTCAGTTCGGAACAACTGTATGCAGCCAAGCGACTGATGCGTTTGGCTTTTGCGCCATTGTTGGGTGATCGACCGTTACGCAGTCGAGAGCTGTTTAGCTAAAGGATAGAAAGGAGAGCTTCATGTTATCGAAAAATCGTCTGCTGTTAGGGGTTAACATCGATCACGTAGCAACCCTGCGCCAGGCGAGAGGGACTCGATATCCGGATCCGGTACAGGCTGCAATAGAGGCAGAGCAGGCAGGCGCGGATGGTATTACGGTCCATCTGAGAGAAGACCGTCGGCATATTCAGGACCGGGATCTCGAGGTGTTGCGCGAAGTGCTGCAAACCAGGATGAACCTGGAGATGGCGGTAACCGATGAGATGCTGTCTGTTGCTGAACGAATTGCGCCAGCCCATGTCTGTCTGGTTCCCGAAAAACGGCAAGAGTTGACTACCGAAGGAGGCCTGGATGTGCTCGCCCAGGAGTCGCGAATAAAGACTGCCTGCCAAACATTGGGCGCTCAGGGCATTCAGGTGTCTCTGTTTATCGACGCTGATCCGGAACAGATTAAAGCCGTTGTTCGCTGTGGTGCTCCCGCTATTGAACTGCACACCGGCGCCTATGCCGATGCTGAATCCGGTGCTATGGCAGCTGAGCTTCAACGTGTTGTTGAAGGCGTACGCTTTGCGGTCGATCAGGGTTTAATTGTTAATGCCGGCCATGGCCTTAACTATGACAATGTTGAGCCAGTAGCGGGAATCCCCGGACTAAATGAGCTCAATATTGGTCACGGGATTATGGCTCGGGCTCTATTTACCGGGCTTGGGCCGGCGATTATCGAAATGAAGCGGGTCATGCTTGAGGCTCAGCGCTTTTCCGCCCCGGTCATTAAATAGGGGACCTGATGATGGTGGTAGGCATCGGGACGGATATTGTTCGTATTGATCGCATTGAACGTTCCTTGAGTAAGCTCGGGATACGTTTTGCTGAACGGGTGCTTACCGAACAGGAACAGGTGTTATTTCAGCAAGCCAGCAAACCTGCGACCTTTTTGGCCAAGCGTTTCGCGGTTAAGGAAGCGGCTTCCAAAGCCTTGGGAACGGGCATTGCTGATGGGGTCTCATTTCAGCATATTTTTCTGGAGCATGACTTTCGCGGGGCCCCTGTGTTGCGTTTGAGCGCGCGGGCTCTGGAGATCGCTAGCGAACGAGGCGCTAGCGATTTTCACGTGAGTTTGTCGGATGAAAAGGACTATGTTGTGGCTTTTGTGGTTTTGTCCTCTCGCTCCTGATGCCACTGCACCAGAGCGTCGATTTGCTTTACCAGTTCATCGAATAGAGGCCCGATTAAGGTGTGGGTATTGTCCTGATGTTGCTGCTTCAGGGCCGTTTCCATGTTGTAGCAGGCATCACGTAATAAGGGAACCCCACAATAGCGAGTCGCGCCATGAAGCTTGTGGACCGTTTCTAATAGTTCTGTTAGCTCTAGCTGTTGATATTGCCGCTCGATTTGTTGCCGGTCAGACAGCAGGTTTTCCAGGAGCATGGTGAGCATCTCTTGAGCGAGGTCAGACTTGCCCCCCGCCAGTTTTATGCCTTCTTGCATATCCACTAGAGAGGGCTGTGTGGTCGTCTCCTGATTTGAACTCGCTATTGTTTCCTGGGGGATTTGCAGGTTGAAACCGGTCCATTTTCGAACCATCTGTTGTAACTGGGGTTCGCTAATGGGCTTGCTCATGTAGTCGTCCATACCCGCCAACAGCAAGGCTTTTTTCTCGGCTGCCAAGGCATGGGCGGTTAAGGCAATGATAGGGGTTCGGTGTTCCGCTAATTCAATATCGCGAATTCGGCGAGTAGCGTCCATTCCGTCCATCTCTGGCATCTGGACGTCCATAAAGACCAGATCAAAACGGTATTGCCTCACCTTTTTTATCGCTTTCCTACCGCTTTCGACGGCAGTGACCTGGGCCCCCATACCCTCCAGTAATACCGTCACCAGCTTAAGGTTGGCTGGATTGTCATCCACGGCGAGAATTTGTGGAGTACGAGTAATCAGTTCGGCGCTATGGTGATCAATTAACGATGTTTGTTCATTGCTGTTAGTACCGCCCAATAACCATTCAATGGCTTTATGTAGACGAGCTCTGACCATAGGCTTCACCATGGTTAGTGCTGGTGTGTTTTGGCTCAGTAAGCGGTTAACTTCATGCTCCTTGTTAGTATCGACAAGGATAAGGAAAACTGTTTCTTCAGCCCAGGGTAACTCGAGCAATCTGGCTAGGTGCTCGGTAGGTAGTAATTTTTCGTTATGACTGAGTATGACCAGATCATAGGCTGGCATTGAGCCCTGGGATTTGAGTTCCAACAGTTTTTGCTCGCTATCCAGCGTCGTAACTTGCAACTGGGTGGCTCGTAATAGATGGCCGCTGGCTTGCCTGGCCAGTTCCTGAGTTTCGAGTAGCAGGGCAGTATGGTGTGGGTAGCGAGGTTCTGTCGCCTTATCCGTTTGCTCACTGGAGACCGGAATGTTAATGGTGAACCAAAACGTGGATCCTTCTCCCTCTTCGCTTTCCAGTCCAATATCGCCACCCATCTGTTGTGCCAAGCGCTTGGAGATAACCAATCCAAGGCCGGTGCCGCCGATGCGACGGGTTGTGGAGGTATCTGCCTGGGTGAAGGCTTTGAAAAGTTCTTTTTGTTGATCCTGGGAAAGACCGATACCGGTATCGGTTACGCTGATCTTGATAATGGCGTTCTGCTCGCGTAGTTCTTCGAGCATAGCTCGAACCGTAATGGAGCCCTGTTTGGTAAATTTGATAGCGTTGTTGACCAGATTGGTAAGTATCTGTTTGATCCTCAGGGGATCGCCTACCAAATGAGTGGGAGTATCTGAATACATCAGGGGGATCAATTCCAGATGCTTCTCGTGAGCCGATGGCGCCAGAATATTGAGTACTTCATCAATACTGTCACCCAGATTCATGGGAATACTTTCCAGTTCCAGTTTACCGGCTTCAATCTTGGAAAAGTCGAGCACATCATTGATGATGGTTAACAGACCTTCGGAAGAATTATGAATGGTTTGCAGGTATTCACGCTGACGTTCAGTAAGCCCGGAGCGCAAGAGCAGATTGGTGAAACCGATAATACCGTTGAGTGGTGTGCGAATTTCATGGCTCATATTGGCCAGAAATTCAGACTTGATACGGCTTGCCTCCAGCGCCTCTTTACGGGCCATATCCAGCTCGATGTTCTGAATTTCGATGGTTTCAAGGGTTTCCTGCAGGTCTCGGGTCGATTGCTCGATATTTTGTTGCATCTCCTGATGGGCGTGTTGTAACGAAGAAACCATCGCGTTAATGCCGGTCTCCAGCACCCTTAATTCCCCACCGGTGCCGGTATTGATACGAGTATCCAGGTTTCCGCTGCGAATGTGGGTTACGGCATTGGATATTTTTTGTAAGGGGCGGGTTATCCGAGCGCCTATGCGCATGGCCAGAAAAATATTGAGCAAGACACCGACAATAATCAGTACCCCACTGCCGAGCAATGTCTGGTATTGCTTGATTTCGGTATTGGCCGTAGAAAACTCTATTTCATGCCAGCCGAGCGGATCGAATTGAAAGTTTTGCTCCGCAGCACTCTTGGTGGGCGCGGGGAATATGGGCGTGATGATACGAATAGAATGGTCGCCATAACGATATTGTTGCTGACTGCCAAAGAGGGTGTGTTGCACTTCAACCGGTAACATTCCCGGGCCTGAATGAACCAGTTTGATGCCACCATTGTTATAGAGACTGACGGCCCTGACATCGCTTTTTTCCAGCACGGAGTTGGCCAGTTCCTGCAGTAACTCGGTGCCATCGTCCCGATAACCATAGCTGGCAATAGCGGTAAATTGCTCGGCAATGGCGAGACTGCGCTCTAACAGCAAATTATCCAGATCTTTGAGCCGGGTTAGGGTGAAAAAGGCACCCAGCATTAGCGTTATTGAGAGTGTGGGTAGCAGGGCCATAGCCAGGACACGCTGCTTGATGTCGCTATTTTTACCGGCGAGGAACATGGATAAGGCATCGTCCAGTTGGGGATCAGGGTTGAGACTTAGATTCTATTTTGAGAATAAGATAGATCCAATTCATTTCTTATAAATATATAGGTTTTGAGTATTTACAGTCAGCTCTGTAATCACAGTATCATGAGCCCCTTTGACAGAAAACTACCGGTTTAACAGTTGGCCGCTACCCAGAACATTTCTGGTATCCGCTTGATTATGTCTACCAGACGGAAGAAAGGAGTTAACACAGCATGGAGTACTCAACCATCGAGCAACTGATTGGTAACACCCCGCTGGTCAGGTTGCAGCGCTTGCCGGGTGAAACCAGTAATCAGGTTCTGGTTAAGCTGGAGGGCAATAATCCCGCTGGATCGGTGAAAGATCGCCCGGCCCTGAGTATGATCCAGCAAGCGGAACTAAGAGGTGATATTCGCCCTGGGGATACCTTGATCGAAGCGACCAGTGGTAACACCGGGATCGCCCTGGCGATGGCCGCAGCGATCAAAGGGTATCGCATGATTTTAATTATGCCGGATCATATGAGTGCCGAGCGGCGCGCAGCAATGACAGCCTATGGCGCTGAATTGATTCAGGTTACCAAAGAAGGGGGAATGGAAGCCGCCCGAGATCTTGCCCTGGCCATGGAAAAGAGAGGAGAGGGGAAGGTTTTGAACCAGTTTGGCAATTTCGATAATCCCGCAGCCCATTATCAGGGTACCGGACCAGAAATCTGGCAACAAACCGGCGGGGAAATCACTCATTTTGTCAGCTCGATGGGGACAACAGGCACGATTATGGGGGTTTCCCGCTTCTTGAAAGAGCAGAAACCCTCGGTTGAAATTGTAGGCTTGCAGCCCAAAGAGGGAGCCTCGATTCCCGGAATCCGTCGTTGGCCTAAAGCCTATATGCCCTCAATTTTCGACGAGGCACGTGTGGATCGGGTAGTCGATATGGGGCAGGAGGAAGCTGAGCAAACCATGCGAGCGCTAGCGCAACAAGAGGGCATTTTTTGTGGTGTTTCATCTGGCGGTTCGGTCGCGGCCGCCCTACAGCTCTCTCGAGAGTTGGAAAATGCCACAATTGTTGCCATTGTTTGTGATCGAGGTGATCGGTATCTGTCTACCGGGGTCTTTTCGGCCTGATAGCTCGGGGGCGCTGCGCAAACTTCACAGATCGCGTAAAATAGGCAGTTTTATCGGGTGGCCTTAGGTGCCGCTTAAATCGGTGGAGTGATCGTGAAATTCTATAAGCCTCCGGGTCGTTCCCGGCAGTCGGCGTCTAAACCAGAGAAACCTCAATGGGTGCAGATCGACGGTATCAGTCATGATCTTCGTGGTATCGCGCGATTTGAGGGAAAACCGCTGTTTGTCGATAATGCGTTGCCGGGTGAAAAGGTACTGGCCAAAGTTGAGCGCAGTCATGGCCGATTTATTGAGGCTCGTGCCATTGAGATTGAAACGCCTTCGGCCCAGCGCCATTCTGCCCGGTGCCAGCATTTTGGTCGTTGCGGCGGATGCTCGCTGCAATACCTTAAGGAACAGGCCCAACTGGAATTTAAGCAACAAGCGGTGCTTGAGCAGTTGCAACGCACTGCTCAGGTGCAGCCCACGCAGTTAGAGCCGCCTTTGGCATCAGCTCCTTTTGGTTACCGCTCTCGGGCACGACTGGCGGTTTATTACCACCGTAAGCAGAAACAATTACGTGTTGGCTTTCGTGCGGCGCGTAGCAAAGAGGTTATTCATCTCAAGCAGTGCCCTGTTTTGGCGCCTGAACTGGAAGCCCTGATCAGCCCCTTACAATCACTCATTGATGGTATGGAAGGCCGAGACTGGATATCTCACCTTGATTTGCTGCTCGGGGATCAAGGGCCAGCGGTGGTGCTTCGTCATATCAGGCCTTTATCTGAGGAAGACCTGCAACAATGTCTAGGGTTTGCAGATACACACCTTCAGCAGCTTTTTCTGCAACCTGGTGACAGGGACTCGGTACACTGCATCTGGCAACAAGATGACAACGCACAACTGGAATACCGATTATCTCCGTTCGAACTCAGGTTGAACTACGAACCACTGGATTTCACGCAGGTTAACCGTCAGCTTAATAATGCAATGGTGAGTCAGGCCATGGACTGGCTGAGCTTCGAACAGGGTGAATCGGTTTTGGATCTTTTCTGTGGTCTGGGTAATTTCTCCTTGCCTGCTGCACGGGCTGGAGCCAGGGTTACCGGCATTGAGGGAAGCGCTGATATGGTGCTAAGGGCAGAAAAAAATGCGCGATCGGCGGGCATGATTGATGCCAGATTTGACACGTTAGATTTGACTCAACCTGGCAAGCTGGCTGCAATTTGTCGTGAGGGTATCGATAAGGTCATTCTTGACCCCCCACGTAATGGTGCGGTAGAAATAATTCGGGATGTTTGCCAGTTACAGCCGGTGAGCATACTCTATATCTCCTGTAATCCCGCCACGTTGGCAAGAGATGCAGGGCATTTAAGGGATCAGGGATATCAGCTAGAGCGGCTAAGTGTCATGGATATGTTCCCGCAAACAGGACATATAGAGTCGATGGCACTTTTTGTGCAGTCCGGACAATAACAGAGACAGTTTGTCTACCGATAATAAAGACGGATTTCAGCAGCCTCCGAAGTATGGCGAAGACGCATTATGGTTAAAGTAAGAGAAGATCATCCTGTTCATGACGATGGCACGGTCAACATTGACGCCTGGCTGTCCCGTATCGGGCAGGATTCCAATTTGCAGGATGTGGAACTCATCACCGCGGCCTGTCAGATGTCCAGCGATGCAGCCTTGCAAGCCAGTGCTGGCGACGATCATTGGCAAGACAGTGACAGCTATCGCATTGGACTCGAGATGGCTGAGATTTTGGCCGAACTTAATCTCGATCAGGAGTCACTGATTGCCGCCATATTGTATCGGGCGGTCCGCGAACAGAAATTATTGCTCGAACAGGTCAGCGAACGTTTTGGTAATGAGGTGGCCAAGCTGATCAGTGGTGTATTGGGGATGGCGGCCATCGGTGCTATACAAACACCCGGTCATGGAGCTGTTCTGGGTCAGGAACAGGGTCAGCTTGAAAACGTTCGTAAGATGATGGTGTCCATCATTGACGATGTGCGGGTTGCCCTGATCAAGCTTGCTGAGCGAACCTGTGCCATTCGTGCAGTCAAAAACCTCGATAAGGATAAGCGCAGAACGGTTGCGCGCGAAGTCTTTGAAATCTATGCCCCCCTCGCTCACCGTCTGGGTATTGGTCATATCAAATGGGAGTTAGAAGATCTCTCCTTTCGCTACCTGAAACCCCAGGATTATAAAAAAATAGCCAAGCTGCTGGATGAGCGACGCCTGGACCGTCAGCAGTATATCGATGATGTGATGAATCAGCTTCAGAGCTCGTTAGCCGAAGCCGGGATAGAGGCTGAGATTAGCGGAAGAGCAAAACACATATACAGCATCTGGCGCAAAATGCGTCGTAAAGGCATCGACTTTCGTGATGTGTACGATATCCGTGCGGTCAGGGTTCTGGTACCCAAGTTGCGCGATTGCTATGGCACCTTGGGTATCGTGCATTCGTTGTGGAATCATATTCCGCGAGAGTTCGACGATTATATCGCGACGCCCAAGGAGAATGGCTACCGCTCCCTTCATACCGCTGTTATCGGGCCAGGCGGCAAAACTCTGGAAGTGCAGATTCGCACCCATGATATGCACGAAGAGGCTGAACTGGGCGTTTGTGCTCACTGGCGCTATAAGGGTACCGATACCAAGGCCAGTGGTAGTTATGAAGAAAAAATTGCCTGGCTGCGCCAGGTTATGGAATGGCACGAAGATATTGGTGATCTCGACAGCCTGGCGGGCCAGTTAAGAAGTGATATTGAATCTGATCGCATCTATGTGTTTACCAAAAATGGCCACGTCGTGGATTTGTCCGTGGGTGCCACTCCGATTGATTTCGCCTACCGAATACATACCGAGGTCGGAAATACCTGCCGTGGCGCCAAGGTCGGAGGGCGCATTGTTCCCTTGACCTATCAATTGAAAACCGGCGAGCAGGTGGAGGTGCTGACAGCACCCGGTGCCACTCCCGGTCGAGATTGGTTAAACCCCAATCTGGGGTATGTCACAACGTCCCGGGCTCGTTCTAAAATCATGCATTGGTTCAAAGAGCAGGACAGGGATCAAAACGAGCATGCCGGGCGACAACAGATTGAGCATGAGCTTAAGCGTCTGGCATTGGTGGATGTGGATTTTGATGCCCTGGCACCGGAGCTCAATTACAAGAATTCTGCCGATATGTTCGCGGCTGTTGGAGCCGGGGATTTGCGACAGGCGCATGTTGTCCATGCTGCCCAACGCCAGGTGGGCTACGATGACGAAAAGCAGTTTGAACTGCAACTGCGTCGCCCCAAACCAAAGATCACTGACGGAGATGTTCGGATTCGCGGAGTGGGTAATTTACTGACGCAAATGGCGGGTTGTTGTCATCCTTTACCCGGCGATCCGATCATCGGTTATATCACTCTGGGACGAGGCGTTACCATTCATCGGCAGGATTGCCAGCAGGCGCTGTTGCTGCAGGAAAATGAATCGAACCGACTGATTGAGGTCGACTGGGGAGCGCAACCCGAAAATACCTACGCCGTTGGTATCGAACTGCTCGCCTACGACCGTCCAGGGTTGATTCGTGACATTACCATGGTGCTTTCTAACGAAAAGGTGAACGTCATCGCTCTGAATACCACATCGGATAGCCGGGATAATATGGCTCGTATGACACTAACCATCGAAGTCGATGGTCTGGACTCGCTGTCGGTAGTATTGGCTAAGATAAACCAACTGCCGAATGTTATTGAAGCCTCTCGAAGCCGTCGTGGGTAAGTAATGGCAAAAAAATATCACCTGGAAGATTTGTTGCTGTTAATGGAACGCTTACGCGACCCTGATACGGGTTGTCCCTGGGATATTCAACAGACCTTCGCCTCGATCGTTCCATATACGATTGAAGAGGCCTATGAGGTTGCAGATGCTATCGCGCGTGAAGATTACCCCCACCTTATGGACGAACTGGGTGACTTGCTGTTCCAGGTTATTTTTTATGCTCGAATGGGGCAGGAACAGCAGCTGTTCGATTTCAAAGATGTTGTCGATAATCTGGTCACCAAGTTAATACGTCGGCACCCTCATGTATTTCCCGAGGGCACTCTGACATCCCGACGTAATATTGATCAGGTAATATCTGAACAGAGCATCAAAGAAACGTGGGAACGGATTAAACAAGAGGAGAGGGCAGCAAAAAACGCGCGCACAGATTCGTCATCTCCTGTTCACTGGCTCGATGACCTGCCATTGACTCTGCCTGCGCTTAAGCGTGCTCATAAACTGCAAAAACGAGCCGCCCAAGTAGGCTTTGATTGGGATTCTCCGGCGCCTGTGCTGGAAAAAATTCGAGAAGAGGTGGCGGAGTTGGAAGAGGCCATGGAATCCGGATTGAAGGCAGAGGTGTTGTCGGAGTTAGGGGATCTGATGTTCGCCTGTGCCAACCTCGCGAGGCATCTGGGATCTGACGCGGAAACGGTAGTGTCTCAGGCGAATACCAAGTTCCAGAGGCGCTTTGATGGGGTAGAAGATCTGTTGTCACAACAGGGGCGTTCTCTGGATGAAGCTACTCTGGAGCAAATGGAGTCTTTTTGGCAGCAAGTAAAGGTGTTTGAGAAGGAAAATTGATTGATCACTTTCTAGACGCTAAATTGTAATACTCATAGCTATCACTCGCTTATTGTCGGTGTATAGTGGTTAAAGGTTTTCTATAGGGTTTGTAGTATGCCGATCGCCACACGAGTCAAACGATACTTTCAGTCTAATGGTGCACGAGTGAAGGTGCACCGGCTGTCATCACCGGTGCTGTCGTTATGCGATTCTGTGGTAAACCGGGGTATTGATCCCTCAGCCGTGGCAATCGCGCGAGTTTACGAACACGCACAGGGTGCCAGCTTGTTGATATACCCACTGACTCATCGTGTGGGCGACTCCGAGCTAACAGCTCTGTTGGGCGACGATGCCAAGCGTATTGGTCGGACCGAGGTTGCGGCCCTGTTCGATGATTGTTCTGCGGACGCGGTGCCTCCAATAGGTGCGCCCTATAACCTGAAAGTGTTGATGGACCCGGCCCTGTTGATCCATGAAACCATCTATTTCCATGCGGGTTGCCCGCAAACACTGATAGCCGCGGATCAGGATGAGTTTCGATTCCTGAATCCCGGTGCATTGGTTGCGCGCTTTAGCGAAGCCGGGTGTACCGATGCGGCTTGTCCCTCATCGGCTGGGCTGGAATCGGCAATTTGCCGAAAGCTTCATTCTTTTCAACGATTACCACCCATGCCCGATAATGTCTCGCGTATTTTGACTGTGGTGAATGATCCCGAAAGTACGGTGAGTCAATTGGCGGGGCTGGTTTCCAGCGACCCCAGTTTGTCCCTGCAAGTCATGCGCTATGCTCGCTCTGCCCTGTTTGCCTACCCGGGGAAAGTTGAAACCGTTGAACAGGCTATTACTCGAGTGTTGGGTTTTGATCTGGTCGGGAATATGGTGCTGGGGCTAGCAGCCTGTGAATCATTGCGAATGCCAGATAAAGGACCGTTGTCAGTGACTCATTTCTGGCGAAACTCATTGTTCTGCGCGGAGTTGGCTCGAGTATTATCGAAAAAGCTGGATCCTGCTTTGAATATTGAACCAGGTACAGCTTATTTAGCCGGAATGCTCCATCACTTTGGCATTATATTACTGTCCCACCTGTTTCCGTCTGAATATCGCTTGTTGTGCCGTTTGGTAGAAAGAGAGCCTGAAAAGCCGATTTTCGAACTGGAAAAGAGGGTGATGGGGTTTGGGCAAGCGCGAGATATTCTAACATTGGGGTACGGAAAAATAGGTGGCTGGCTATTAGATGAATGGAATATGCCTGGAGAACTGGTTGTCTGTGCCATGCACCACACAGAAGCCGGATTCTCCCATCAACAACAACCCTATGTCGCGTTGATTCAGTTGGTTAATTACTTGCTCACTATCAATCAGATCGAATACGCCACGCTCGATCGGCTGGACGATTCAGTGTGTTTAACCCTCGGTATTACTGTAGAAGAAGCCCAGGCTGAGCTTGATAAGATTCTGGAGTCGAACCAATCAATAGAGCAGCTTATATCAACCATGGTGGCCTGAGCAGCTTCGACATACAACCCCGATAGCTTTTAGTGATGGTCTGCTAGTTACCGCCACAGCTCCTTAAATGACGTTTATCAATGAGCTGACAGTCAATCGAGGTTCGGAATAGGCTAAAGGTAGTATTAAGTCTGTGGTGTTAACGAGCCATAATCCCCGGTTAGAGTCCCAACTTGTACTGGTGCGCAGACGTGCGTATCCTTGTGATCCCTTTTTGGGCATTCACCGCCCCGTATAGAGTGTTTTACGCGGTTTCTGGACTAGGGCCAAAGGGAAGATTTATTAGAGATAGGGTAGGAGTCTTTTTCATGCGAGTTATTTTGTTAGGCGCGCCAGGTGCCGGGAAGGGTACACAGGCCCAGTTTATTACTGAAAAGTACGAGATTCCTCAGATCTCAACGGGTGATATGCTGAGAGCTGCTGTTAAGGCTGGAACGGCTTTAGGCTTGAAAGTTAAAGAAGTAATGGCATCCGGTGGGCTGGTTTCCGATGAGATCATCATTGACTTGATAAAAGAACGAATTCAAGAAGCGGACTGTGCCAATGGATTCCTTTTTGATGGTTTTCCTCGCACTATTCCTCAGGCAGAGGCTTTGCAAGCATCTGGTGTAGTGATTGATTATGTTGTCGAAATTGCGGTCGATGATAATGAAATTATCAAGCGTATGAGTGGCCGTCGAATGCACGAAAGTAGTGGTCGTGTGTACCATGTCGTGTTTAATCCGCCCAAAGTCGACGGAAAGGATGATGTTACAGGGGAGCCTCTTATTCAACGTGATGACGATAAAGAAGAAACAGTTCGCAAGCGTCTGGATGTTTATCATAATCAAACAGCCCCTTTAATTGACTTTTATCAAAGCATTGAAGGTAACGAAGTTCCTCGTTATGTTCGTGTCGAGGGTGTGGGGTCGGTAGAGGATATTAAGTCGGCTCTTTTCTCTTCCCTCAGCTAAAAAAGTCTGAAATAAGAAAAGCCGGGATATTTCCCGGCTTTTTTGTGTCTGGACGCTTTTTATCCGTGATTCCTGAATGGACCTATCTAGCTGTAGAACCTCAGCGCTCTGATTTGCTATTGGAACGACCAAAAAATGCCTTCTTACGATTTTTCCATATACGATAGTTGCTCTATAACAACGAGATTGCTGTAGGTCAGAAGGTGGCAAAAATGTACTGATTAATTGTTGTCGCAATAATAAATAGGCGCGCTTATTGTGTCGATTTTTCCAAAAAAAGTTCTTTAACGAATAAACTTTGCTTTTTTCCAGCACTTTTTTTTTAACTTGTGATTGAAAAAACTGTTTTGGCTATTGGTCGTACAATTTTTGTGCTATGTTTTACCAGGTTCGTCCATAAATAAATGAGTTGCCTAGGAGATATTGTGATGGCTAGAGGTAGAAAACCCGCCGCAGCAAAAAAAGTCGCTACTAAAAAACCGGTAGCAAAAAAAGTAACCCGCAAAGCATCAGCTAAATCTGTTGCTCCAGCCTTTTTGACTAAGGCGCAAGATGCTCTGGCTAAAGCCGAAAGCAATGTTGTAGCTGTACAGAAACAACTCGATGCAGCACAGAAAAAAGCTGCAGCTGCAAAAGCAAAAGCAAGCAAAACCCCAACTGCAGCTAGTAAGCGTGCTGCGGCGTCGGCTACCACCGCTGCCAAGCGCGTCTCCGTCAAAGTTCAGGCTCAGAAAGATAAGGTTCGTGCAGCGAAAACTGCTCTAGCCGCTGCGTCTGTGAAAGCTTCCCTGGCTAAGGCCGAAGATGCTATGAAAGGCCGCGTAGAAGAGTTTAAAGGCTCTTTGCAGGCTAAAGCGTCCAAAGATCTCGAGAAAGCAGCTAAGGCTTTTGAAGCCAAATGGAAAAAAGCTCGGGCCAAGGCTGATGCCAATAAGGTAAAAGCCCGTGCAGAGAAAGAAAAAGCCAAGCTTAAGCAAGTAGCGAAGAAAGCATCCACCAAAGCCAAAGCAATTGAAAAAGCAGAAGCTGACCGTTTGAAGGCTGTTGAAAAGAAAGCCGCAAACAAGGCCAAAGCTGCTGCCAAGCAAGCAGCCGCCAAAGCTAAGGCAGCTGAGAAGAAAGCTGCAGCAAAAGCCAAAGCCGCCGAGAAAAAAGCGGCAGCAAAGGCCAAAGCTGCCGCTAAAAAAGCCGCTGCTAAAGCCAAAGCCGCTGCCCGGAAGAAGCCAGCAGCCAAAAAAGCCGTAGCGAAGAAACCTGCCGCTAAAAAAGCACCGGCAAAAAAAGCCGCCGCTAAGCGCGCACCTCGCAAAGCCGCCGCCAAGAAGACGGCAGCGAAAAAAGCCTAATCGCTAATAATGCCCTTCCAGGGCAGTTTTGGTGATAAAAGGGTCCCGAGTATCGGGGCCCTTTTTTGTTGTCCTCTATGGCAGTTGTTATAATCGCTGGCCCTTTTGGCCTTTAAAGAAGTCATCATGACTACAATTCTTGCATTCGACACATCCACTGAAGCTTGCTCTGTAGCCCTTGATATTGATGGCGACAGGATTTCAAACTGGGAATTGGTGCCCCGGCAACATAGTGAAAAGATCTTGCCGATGATCGATAGCGTTTTGGCTGATGCCGGAATATCGATCAATGTGGTTGATGCACTTGCTTTTGGTAGGGGGCCGGGTGCCTTTACCGGGGTGAGAATAGCGACTGCTATTGTTCAGGGGTTGGCGTTTGCGGCAGATAAGCCGGTCGTTCCGGTATCTACACTTGCGGCATTGGCTCAGCAAGGCGTTCGGCGCTTTCAGGCAGAGCATATACTGGCCTCTATTGATGCAAGAATGGATGAGGTGTATTGGGCCGCTTATTCGCTAACGGATGGTGTACTGCAAACGAGAGTCCACGAGCAGGTAACTCCGCCGGAAACTGTAGTTTCACTCGAGGCTCTAGATGAATGCTTTGGTATCGGTACAGGATGGAGCTATTGCGAACGAATACCTTTAAACCCTCAGAAGGTTGTAGCCGATGCCTATCCCCATGCTGAAGATATTGTTGCGCTGGCAGGTGACGCCTTTGCCAGAGGCGAGGCCGTTTCAGCCGAATTTGCGTTACCGGTCTATCTACGCGACAAAGTCGCTAAGAAGCGCCACGAGCGTTAATTCCATGGCTCAGATGGCAACATACAACAGGGCTTCATGATGGATGTTTTCCAGATTATCGTACTGGCGCTGATCCAGGGCATCAGCGAATTCTTGCCTATATCCAGTTCGGCCCACCTTATATTGCCTTCGCAGATTTTAGGTTGGGCGGATCAAGGGCTGGCTTTTGATGTGGCGGTACACATTGGCTCATTGGCTGCGGTCGTCACCTATTTTCGTCATGATCTGGTGCAGTTGATTTCTGGGTGTCAGCAATCATTGGTAACGCGTGAAATAAACGCAGAATCACGCCTGAGCCTGATGCTGGTGCTCGGCACGATTCCGGCGGTTTTATTTGGTTTGGTCGTCAGTGTCAGTGGTTTCGATGATGCTATGCGGTCCATTTTTATCATTGCGACCACAACGTTGATCTTTGGGGTTTTACTTGGGTTTGCGGAGCGCTTTATACGCGGGGAATCCATGGATGCTATGGGCTGGAAGCAAGCCTTATTGATAGGTATAGCCCAGGCCCTGGCTATTATTCCTGGCACCTCGAGATCAGGCATTACTATTACAGCGGCTTTGCTGTTGGGTTTTTCAAGGGAGGTTGCAGCGCGCTTCTCGTTTTTGCTGTCCATACCTATCATTGTGGCAGCTGGAACCTTGAAAATCGCTCAGCTTATTCAGCAGGCCGATCCTGTTGACTGGTCAGTACTGGTGCTTGGCGTACTGCTATCGGGTGTGAGTGCCTGGCTGTGCATAAAATGGTTTCTGGCGGTCATTAACCGTATTGGCATGATGCCTTTCGTGATCTACCGGATAGTGCTTGCGGGAGTATTGTTCGCCATTTATTTCAATTAAGGCACCTCTGATTAATTCAGATAGATCTCTGCGGATCCTAAAAATGGTTTTTATCAAGGCGAAGCTCGCCGTTCATGTCGAGACCTGGACA
>NZ_JAKSDZ010000042.1 GCF_023509475.1 Aestuariirhabdus haliotis
TCGCACCTGTTGCTATGGACGAAGGTCTGCGTTTCGCTATCCGTGAGGGTGGTCGTACCGTAGGTGCTGGTGTTGTAGCTAAAATCGTCGAGTAAATCTGGTGATTAAAAGGGCTGATTAAATAGTCAGCCCTTTTGGTTGGTATTCGATGAAAGGGAGGCCCCGCCTGGTGCGGGGCCTCCCTTTGTCTGTGTGCTTGACAGCGATGAGGGGCGTCTGTAGAATTGCGCCTCCTTTTGCTATGGCAACATCGTGTGTCTAGCTTAGTTCTTTAATCTTGGAGTTGTTTGCATCATGCAAAGCCAGCAAATTCGTATTCGCCTTAAGGCGTTTGATCACCGTCTGATCGACCAGTCCACTCAAGAAATCGTTGAGTCTGCCAAGCGTACTGGTGCTCAGGTTCGTGGTCCTATCCCGCTGCCCACTAAAAAAGAGCGTTTCACCATTCTGGTGTCTCCGCACGTCAACAAGGACGCGCGTGACCAGTATGAGATTCGTACTCATAAGCGCCTGCTCGACATCGTTGAGCCTACTGAAAAGACAGTTGACGCGCTTATGAAGCTCGACCTGGCAGCCGGTGTTGAGGTTCAGATTAGCCTGGCGTAATTGCTCAGGTTGATCGATCAAGGTGCATTCGCACTGCGGATGTATTGTTTGGTGTAACGCTCTGAAATGGGCGGCCATAGCGGGTTAAAGCCCCGTACACATAAGAGGTTAAATCAATGACTATTGGATTAGTCGGCAAGAAATGCGGCATGACCCGCGTTTTTACCGAAGACGGCGTATCAATCCCCGTCACCGTTGTTGAAGTTGATCCCAATCGAATTACTCAGGTGAAGACTCAGGATACCGATGGCTACAATGCTATTCAGGTGACCTTGGGTGCTCGTCGTGCTAATCGGGTTTCAAAGCCGATGGCAGGACACTTCGCCAAGGCCAATACCGAAGCCGGTCGTGGTCTGTGGGAGTTTCGTCTGGAAGGTGAAGAATCTTTCCAGGTTGGTGATCAGCTTAGCGTAGACCGTTTCGAAGCCGGTCAAAAAGTTGATGTTACTGGTCAGTCCAAAGGTAAGGGCTTTGCTGGTGCCATCAAGCGTTGGAATTTCAGTATGCAGGATGCCACTCACGGTAACTCGTTGTCGCATCGTGCGCCGGGTTCTATCGGTCAGTGCCAGACTCCTGGTCGTGTGTTCAAGGGCAAGAAGATGTCCGGTCACATGGGTGCTGAACGTGTAACTGTCCAGTCTCTGGAAGTTGTACGTGTTGATGCCGAGCGTAATCTTCTGCTGATCAAAGGTGCGGTACCTGGTGCTCCAGGTGGCGATGTTGTTGTACTGCCTGCTGTTAAAGCGCGCGCCTAAGGGGATTAAGCCATGGATTTAAATGTAAATGGTGCTGGAACCCTTCAGGTTTCCGATAGCACTTTCGCTTGTGAGTTTAACGAGACCCTGGTTCACCAGGCCGTTACAGCTTACCTTGCTGGCGCTCGTCAGGGCTCTCGTGCCCAGAAGACCCGCAGTGAAGTAAGCGGTGGTGGTCGTAAGCCTTGGCGTCAGAAAGGTACGGGCCGTGCTCGTGCTGGAACCATCCGTAGCCCAATTTGGCGCAGCGGTGGTGTGACCTTTGCTGCCAAGCCGCAGGATCACAGCCAAAAGCTCAACAAGAAAATGTACCGCGCTGCTTTGCGCTCTATCCTTTCTGAGCTGGTTCGTCAGGATCGCCTTGTTGTGGTTGAGGATTTCGCGGTTTCTGCGCCCAAGACCAAAGAAGTTATCGCCAAGCTGAAAGAGCTGGGCGTTGAAAAAGCTCTGATCATCGCTGACGCTGTCGACGAAAACCTGTATCTGGGTGCGCGCAACATTGCTCACGTTGATGTGCGTGATGTCAGCGCTGCTGATCCTGTTAGCATGGTCTCGTACGATAAAGTAGTGGCGACCGTTGCTGCTCTGAAGAAGTTTGAGGAGATGCTGGGATGAATCAGGAACGAGTTTTCCAGGTACTGCAAGGTCCACACATTTCCGAGAAAGCGACGCTTCTGGCTGAAACCCAGGGTCAGTACGTTTTCAAGGTATCTAAGGATGCGACCAAGCTAGAGATTAAGAAGGCCGTCGAGCAATTGTTCGAGGTGAAGGTCAAGTCTGTTGCCACACTGAATGTGAAAGGCAAGACAAAGCGTACTGCCCGCGGTATGGGTAAGCGCGCTGACTGGAAAAAGGCTTACGTCCGTCTGGAGCAAGGTCAGGACATCGACTTTGCTGATGCAGAGTAAGGGGTAAAGGTATGGCAATTGTAAAATGTAAACCTACGTCCGCTGGTCGTCGCTTTGTCGTCAAGATCGTTAACCCCGATCTGCACAAAGGTGCACCTTATGCTCCTCTGCTGGAAAAGAAGAGCAAAAATGGTGGTCGTAACAACAATGGACGCATTACTACCCGTCATAAGGGTGGTGGTCACAAGCAGCACTATCGTCTGGTTGATTTCCGTCGTAACAAAGATGGTATCCCGGCGACTGTAGAGCGTATCGAGTACGATCCAAACCGTACGGCTTATATTGCTCTGCTTAAGTATGCTGACGGCGAGCGTCGTTACATCATCGCTGCCAAGGGCGTTAAAGCGGGTGATCAGCTGATCACAGGTGCCGATGCACCAATCAAAGCAGGCAACTGCTTGCCGCTGCGTAACATCCCTGTGGGTAGTGTTATTCACTGTGTTGAGCTTAAGCCAGGTAAGGGTGCACAAATTGCACGCAGTGCCGGTGCTTCGGTTCAGTTGGTAGCCCGTGAAGGCTCTTACGTTACCCTGCGTCTGCGCAGTGGTGAGATGCGTAAGGTGCTGGCCGAGTGTGTCGCCACACTGGGTGAGGTTTCCAACAGCGAACATAACCTGCGTTCTCTCGGTAAGGCTGGTGCTAGCCGCTGGCGCGGTGTTCGTCCGACCGTTCGTGGTGTTGCCATGAACCCGGTTGATCACCCGCACGGTGGTGGTGAAGGTCGTACCTCTGGTGGTCGTCATCCTGTGACACCCTGGGGCGTACCTACTAAGGGTCGTAAGACTCGTAGCAACAAGCGCACGGACAAGATGATTGTTCGTCGTCGCGGGTCTAAGTAATTAAATAGAGGAACCGACAGTGCCACGTTCACTAAAAAAAGGTCCATTTATTGACCTTCATTTGTTGAAGAAGGTTGAGGATGCTGTTGAAAAAAACGACAAGCGTCCCATTAAAACTTGGTCGCGTCGATCTATGATTCTGCCTCAAATGGTCGGTTTGACCATCGCGGTTCATAATGGACGTCAACACGTACCCGTCTTCGTTAACGAAGATATGGTTGGTCACAAGCTGGGCGAATTCGCCGCTACCCGTACATATCGCGGGCATGCTGCGGATAAGAAAGCCAAGAAGCGCTAAGAGGGCATCGAGATGCAAGAAATAGCTGCTGTACATAAAGGCGCTAATATTTCAGCTCAGAAGACTCGCTTGGTTGCTGACCAGATCCGCGGGAAATCAGTTGATGAAGCGCTCAATATTTTGAGTTTTAGCAAGAAAAAAGCGGCTGAGCTGCTCAAGAAGGTTCTTGAGTCTGCCATCGCAAATGCTGAACACAACGAAGGGGCCGATGTTGATGAGCTCAAGGTTACTACCGTCTTTGTAGACGAGGGTAGAACTCTGAAGCGTATTCGACCTCGTGCTAAAGGTCGTGCTGATCGCATCCTCAAGCGGTCTTGCCACATTACTGTCAAGGTTGCTGAGAAATAAGGAGACGATCAGATGGGTCAGAAAGTACATCCTACTGGCATTCGCCTCGGTATCGTCAAGGATCATACCTCTGTATGGTACGCCGACGGCCGGGAGTATGCGGACAAGCTGATTACCGATTTGCAGGTTCGCGAGTATATCCAGGAGAAGCTGAAAAGCGCCTCCATTAGCCGTGTGGACATTCATCGTCCATCACAGAGCGCACGCATCACCATCCACACTGCCCGTCCCGGTATCGTGATTGGTAAGAAAGGTGAAGATGTTGAGAAGCTGCGCGCTGAAATTTCCAAGATGATGAACGTGCCTGTGCACATCAACATCGAGGAAGTTCGTAAGCCTGAGCTGGACGCCATGCTCGTTGCGCAGAACATTTGTGGTCAGTTGGAGCGTCGTGTGATGTTCCGTCGTGCCATGAAGCGTTCTGTGCAGAACACCATGCGTCTGGGTGCCAAGGGAATCAAAATTCAAATCAGCGGCCGCCTCGGTGGTGCTGAGATTGCCCGCACCGAGTGGTACCGGGAAGGTCGTGTACCTCTGCACACTTTGCGTGCAGATATCGACTACGCCAACTACGAAGCTATGACTACGTACGGCATCCTGGGTGTTAAGGTTTGGATCTTCAAAGGCGAAGTTATTGGTGGCGCTCAACAAGAAGTTGAAGCCCCGAAACCCGCCAAGAAGAAAGCGGCTAAATAAGGAGTACGCATATGTTAATGCCAAAGCGTACGAAGTTTCGTAAGCAACAGAAGGGCCGCAACCGCGGTCTGGCTCAGCGTGGCAGTAAAGTCAGCTTCGGTGAGTATGCTCTGAAAGCAACCGGTCGTGGTCGTATCACCGCTCGTCAAATCGAAGCGGCGCGTCGTGCCATGACTCGTCACATCAAGCGTGGTGGTAAAATCTGGATTCGGGTTTTCCCCGATAAGCCAATTACCGGTAAGCCGCTTGAAGTGCGTCAGGGTAAGGGTAAAGGTAACGTTGAATACTGGATTTGCCAGATTCAGCCAGGCCGTGTTTTGTACGAAATGGAAGGTGTTTCCGAAGAGCTGGCTCGTGAAGCTTTTGCTCTGGCTGCAGCTAAGCTGCCTGTTGAAACCACCTTCGTTAAGCGGACGGTGATGTGATGAAAGCAACAGAACTGCGTGAAAAATCTGTCGAGGAGCTGAACACTCAGCTTCTGACATTGCGCCGCGATCAGTTTAACTACCGCATGCAATTGGCGACCGGTCAGCTTGGCCAGTCTCACTTGCTGAAGCAAGTTAAGCAGGATATCGCTCGGGTCAAAACTGTGCTTAATGAGAAAGCAGGTAACTAAGATGGCTGACACAGAAAAGAAAGTGCGCACTCTTAGCGGCAGGGTAGTAAGCAACAAGATGGAGAAATCCATCACGGTTCTCGTTGAGCGCCAGGTGAAGCACGACATTTACGGTAAGTACATGAAGCGCTCTACTAAGTTGCATGCCCATGACGCAAATAATGAGTGCAATATTGGTGATGTAGTGACTATTCGCGAAACCAAGCCTTTTTCGAAGACTAAGTCTTTCGAGCTGGTTTCTGTCGATGAGAAAGCTACTCAGATCTAAATTGGATCTAGTCTCGGGCTGGTGAGGCCCGAGTACGGAGAAAGAAGATGATTCAAACACAATCAATGCTTGATGTTGCTGATAACAGCGGCGCTCGTCGAGTTATGTGTATCAAGGTCCTGGGTGGTTCCCACCGTCGTTATGCCGGTGTAGGTGACATCATCAAGGTGACCGTTAAGGAAGCGATTCCTCGTGGTAAGGTCAAGAAGGGCCAGGTTATGAACGCTGTTGTCGTACGTACTCGTAAGGGTGTGCGTCGTCCAGATGGGTCTCTGATCCGTTTTGACGGCAACGCTGCAGTACTGCTCAACGCCAGTAACCAGCCGATTGGTACACGTATCTTCGGACCTGTTACTCGTGAGCTGCGCGGTGAACAGTTCATGAAGATTATTTCTCTCGCACCTGAAGTGCTGTAAGGAGAGGATTCGAACATGCGTAAAATCAAAAAAGACGATGAAGTCATCGTTATTGCGGGAAAAGACAAGGGTAAGCGCGGCAAAGTCGTAAAAGTAAACGACGATGGCAAGCTTATCGTGTCTGGTATCAATATGGTGAAGAAGCACACCAAGCCTAACCCAATGCTGGGTAAGCCTGGTGGCATCGTAGAGAAGGAGGCCGCTATTCAAGCCTCTAACGTCGCCATTTTTAATCCCGAAACTCAAAAAGCTGACCGTGTTGGTTTTGATGGGGCAGGCAAGGACAAAGTCCGTGTCTTTAAGTCCAGTAAGTCGAAAATCGACGGTTAATTTGGCTAGGTAACGATCATGGCAAGATTAAAAGAGATCTATAACAATGAGCTGGTACTTAAGCTGAAAGAAGAGCTGAGTCTGGCTAATGTAAACGAGGTGCCGAAAATCACCAAGATCACCCTGAACATGGGTCTTGGCGAAGCGGTAGCGGACAAGAAGGTCATCGAGCACGCAGTAGCTGACATGGAGAAGATCGCCGGTCAAAAAGCTGTTGTGACAAAGGCTCGTAAATCTGTAGCGGGCTTTAAGGTTCGTGAAGGTTGGCCGATTGGCGTTAAGGTAACTCTGCGCAGTGAGCGCATGTATGAGTTCCTGGATCGCCTGCTGTCTATGTCCATTCCTCGTATCCGTGATTTCCGTGGCCTGAATGCTAAGTCATTCGACGGTCGTGGAAACTACAGCATGGGTGTTAAAGAGCAGATCATGTTCCCGGAAATCGATTACGATCAGATCGATACTATCCGCGGGCTTGATATCACTGTTACTACCTCTGCTCGTACAGATGACGAAGGTCGGGCGCTGTTAAAAGCGTTCAACTTCCCATTTAGAAACTAGGAAGGCGTAGTCTTATGGCAAAAATTGCAATGAAACAGCGTGAGCTGAAGCGTACTCGTACTGTTGAAAAGTACGCCGCCAAGCGAGCTGCTGTGAAGGCTGTATTGGCTGATACGAACGCAACCGAAGAAGAGAAGTGGGATGCCCAGATTGCGCTGCAGAAAATGCCGCGCGATGCGAGCCCTGCTCGTCAGCGTAACCGCTGCCGGGTAACTGGTCGTCCACACGGTTATCTTCGCAAGTTCGGCCTTAGCCGAATCAAGCTTCGTGAAGCCGCAATGCGTGGTGATGTTCCCGGCCTGGTCAAGGCCAGCTGGTAAGTCACTGAATTTCGTTTAGGAGAATTTAGACATGAGTATGCAGGACCCGTTAGCAGATATGCTAACTCGTATCCGTAATGCCCAGATGGCAGAGAAAGCCTCTGTCAGCATGCCCTCCTCCAAGATCAAGGTCGCCGTGGCCCAGGTCCTGAAGGATGAAGGCTATGTGGGAGATGTTTCTGTCGAGGGTGAAGGTAAGCCAGTGTTGAGCATTGCGCTCAAGTACTTTGAAGGCAAGCCGGTGATCGAGGAGCTTAAGCGCTCTAGCCGTCCCGGTCTGCGTGCCTACTCCGGCAAGTCAGATCTTCCCAAGGTCAATGGCGGCCTGGGTGTTGCCATCGTCTCCACCAACCGTGGTGTGATGACTGACCGTGCTGCTCGCGCTGCTGGCGTGGGTGGTGAAATTTTGTGCACCGTATTCTAAGGGGGAACTATGTCTCGAGTAGCTAAAGCCCCAGTAGAAATCCCGAGCGGTGTTGAAATCACTCTTAACGGACAGGATCTGTCTATCAAGGGTGGCAAGGGTACTCTGCAGCTGGGCATTCACGGAAATGTTGAAGTCAAGCAGGAAGAGAATGTACTGACTTTTGCGCCACGCGATGGTGCTAAGCAGTCTCGTGCGCTGGCGGGTACTACCCGTGCGTTGGTCAACAACATGGTTGTTGGCGTAACCCAGGGTTACGAGAAAAAATTGCAGTTGATCGGTGTTGGTTATCGTGCGGCGTCCAAGGGTAACACTTTGAACCTTACCCTCGGTTTCTCGCATCCGGTAAATTACGACCTTCCCGAAGGTGTAACTGCAGAAACACCAAGCCAGACTGAAGTTGTTATCAAAGGTATCGACAAGCAGTTGGTTGGACAGGTTGCGGCTGAGATTCGCGCGTTCCGTCCGCCTGAGCCTTATAAGGGCAAGGGTGTTCGCTATGCTGACGAATATGTACGTCGTAAAGAGGCTAAGAAGAAGTAAGGTGGGGCATTGATATGAGCGTTAAAAGAGAATCCCGTTTGCGTCGTGCCCGCCGTGCTCGCTTTAAAATGCGTGAACTCGGCGCGGTACGTCTCAGTGTGCATCGTTCCAATCAACACATCTATGCTCAGCTGATTGCTGGGGAAGGTGACAAAGTGTTGGCCAGTGCTTCTACGCTGGATAAGGAACTGCGTGAAGGTGCGACCAGTAATGTTGAAGCGGCTCAAAAAGTCGGTGCTCTAATTGCAGAGCGCGGCAAGGCTGCAGGCATTTCCAAGGTTGCGTTTGATCGTTCCGGTTACAAGTATCACGGTCGTGTGAAGGCTCTAGCAGATGCCGCTCGCGACGGTGGTCTGGAATTCTAAGGGTAGAAACATGGCGAACAACGAACGTAAAAGTGACGAAGGTTACATCGAGAAACTGGTTCAGGTTAACCGTGTTGCCAAGACCGTTAAAGGTGGTCGTATCTTCGGTTTTACCGCACTGACAGTAGTTGGTGATGGTAACGGTAAGGTTGGCTTCGGTCGCGGCAAGGCACGTGAAGTGCCGGTTGCCATCCAGAAAGCGATGGAAAATGCACGTCGCAATATGATTGAGGTGGATCTCGACGGTACTACTTTGCAGTACCCGGTTAAGGCCCGCCACGGCGCATCCAAGGTTTACATGCAGCCAGCATCTGAAGGTACCGGTGTTATCGCCGGTGGTGCGATGCGTGCTGTACTGGAAGTTGCCGGTGTCCATAACGTACTGGCCAAGTGCTACGGATCGACAAATCCTGTGAACGTCGTTTATGCGACCTTCAAGGGTTTGAAAGAGATGCGTGCACCTGCGTCGGTGGCTGCCAAGCGTGGCAAGTCTGTCGAAGATATTCTGGGGTAGAACAATGGCTGAGAAAACGATCAAAGTAACTCTGGTCCGCTCAACCAACGGTCGCCTTAAGAATCACAAGGCTTGTGTCCTTGGTCTTGGGCTGCGCCGTATTGGTCACACTGTAGAAGTGGAAGACACTCCTTCAGTGCGCGGTATGATCAACAAAGTATCTTACATGGTACAGGTTGAGGGAGAGTAATTATGGAACTTAATACCCTTGCACCTGCTCCTGGTAGCCGTAAGGCCGGCAAACGTGTCGGTCGTGGTATCGGTAGCGGATTTGGTAAGACCTGTGGCCGTGGTCACAAAGGTCTGAAGTCCCGTTCGGGTGGTAGTGTAAAGCCTGGGTTTGAAGGGGGTCAGCAGCCGCTGGCTCGCCGTCTTCCCAAGTATGGCTTTAGCTCACGCCTGGCTCGTGTAACTGCCGAGGTTCGTTTGAACGAACTGGCATTGGTAGAAGCTGATGTGATTGATGTTGAAGCCCTTAAGGCTGCCAACATTATTAACAACAGCATGCTGCGTGCGAAGGTTGTGTTGTCTGGCGAGATCACCAAGGCTGTAACCCTGAAAGGGTTGCGTGTCACTAAAGGTGCTCGCGCTGCAATTGAAGCTGCCGGCGGTAAGATCGAGGAATAAATGGCTAAGAAAGGATCATCCCCTGCAATGGGTAATCAAAGCGGCCTCAGTGAACTGTGGGCCCGTCTACGCTTTGTCTTATTGGCAATTGTCGTTTATCGGATCGGTGCTCACATTCCGGTTCCGGGTATAAACCCGGACCGACTGGCGCAGCTCTTTAACCAGAACGAAGGGACTATCCTTAGCCTGTTCAATATGTTCTCGGGTGGTGCTCTGGAGAGAATGTCTGTTCTCGCCCTGGGCATCATGCCGTACATATCGGCATCGATCATCATGCAGTTGATGTCGGTTGTCAGTCCACAGCTTGAGCAGTTGAAAAAAGAAGGTGAAGCTGGGCGTCGCAAGATCAGTCAGTACACCCGTTACGGTACCGTGCTTTTGGCATTGGTGCAGGGTTTCGGGATGACGGTTGGTCTGGCGAACCAGGGTATCGCTTTCTCAGCAGACGCAAGCTTCTACTTTGTCGCGATCACTACCTTTGTTACCGGTGCCGTCTTTATGATGTGGCTGGGTGAGCAGGTGACCGAGAAAGGGATTGGTAACGGCATCTCGATTCTGATTTTCGCAGGTATCGTAGCAGGTCTGCCCGGAGCTATCGGGCAGTCTTTTGAGTCGGCACGTCAGGGTGATATCAACATCATTGCCCTGCTGGCGATTGCTACACTGGCTATCGTAGTTATCGGTTTTGTTGTCTTCGTTGAAAGAGGCCAGCGCCGTATTACAGTTAACTACGCCAAGCGCCAGCAAGGCCGTAAGGTTTTTGCAGCGCAAACCAGTCACCTGCCTCTGAAGGTAAACATGGCGGGTGTTATCCCGGCTATCTTTGCCAGCAGCATCCTACTGTTCCCGGCATCGATCGGTCAGTGGTTTGGTCAGAGTGAAGGAATGGAATGGTTGCAGGATATCGCCTTGGCGATAGGCCCTGGCCAGCCGCTGAACATTGTCTTGTTCTCGGCCGGTATCATCTTCTTCTGCTTCTTCTACACTGCGTTGGTGTTTAACCCGAATGATGTGGCCGACAACTTAAAGAAGTCGGGCGCCTTTATTCCCGGTATTCGTCCCGGTGAGCAGTCTGCGCGTTATATCGATAGCGTGTTGACTCGGCTGACCTTGTTCGGTGCTCTTTATATGACTGCTGTGTGTCTGCTTCCGCAGTTCCTGGTAGTCGCATGGAACGTACCGTTCTACCTTGGTGGAACTTCATTGTTGATCGTGGTTGTGGTGGTGATGGACTTTATGTCTCAGGTACAGTCACACCTGATGTCACATCAGTATGAATCCTTGATGAAGAAATCTAACCTGAAGGGCTATGGTAGCGGCGGCCTGCTGCGCTAAGTCTGACCGGTTAGCTTTGGAGTAGATTATGAAAGTTCGTGCATCAGTGAAGAAGATCTGCAGAAACTGCAAGATCATTCGTCGCAACGGTTCCGTCCGTGTTATCTGCAGTGCTGAGCCTCGCCACAAGCAGCGCCAGGGCTAAACAGATAACGGATCCGCAAGTTTACCGCCTGATCAGCTGTGCTGGTCAGGCGGTTGATTTATTAATCATCAGAAGGTATGCTGTCCCGCCTTTTGGGATGGCCCCTGTTTTGGGGTGCCTTTGTCCGTAAAAATATGGAGTAAATTGAATGGCCCGTATAGCTGGCGTCAATATTCCAGATAACAAACACGCTGTTATCTCTCTTACCTATATCTATGGTGTAGGTAAAACAACTGCTCAGCAGCTGTGCGTGGAAACCGGAATTGATCCGGTCGCCAAAATCAGCTCTTTGAGCGAAGATCAGGTTGATACGCTTCGCTCTGCCGTTTCCAAGCTGAACACCGAAGGTGATCTGCGTCGGGAAGTGAGCATGAACATCAAGCGTCTCATGGATTTGGGTTGCTACCGCGGTCTGCGTCATCGTCGCAGTCTTCCACTTCGCGGCCAGCGTACCAAAACCAACGCGCGTACTCGTAAGGGTCCTCGCAAGCCGATTCGCAAGTAAAATACTTGGGCTTGCTTTGGCAGGCGCTGAGTCAATTATTTAAAACAGGAATGATTCTGATATGGCAAAGCCAGGTACTAGATCACGTAAAAAGGTGAAAAAGACGGTTGTTGACGGGGTTGCCCACATCCACGCGTCTTTTAACAATACTATCGTGACCATTACCGATCGTCAGGGTAACGCATTGTCCTGGGCCACCGCTGGTGGTTCTGGTTTCCGTGGTTCTCGTAAGAGCACCCCGTTCGCAGCTCAGGTAGCTGCCGAGCGTGCAGGAAATGCGGCCGCTGAATACGGTCTGAAGAATTTAGACGTCTGTGTAAAAGGACCTGGCCCAGGCCGGGAATCTGCTATACGCGCTCTAAATGCTTGTGGTTACAAAATCACCAACATTACCGATGTGACACCGATACCTCACAACGGTTGTCGTCCACCCAAGAAGCGCCGCGTGTAAGCAGGAGACGGTTAAATGGCTAGATATATAGGTCCCAAGTGTAAACTGTCTCGTCGCGAAGGTACTGATCTGTTCTTGAAGAGTGGCGCTCGTGCGCTGGACTCCAAGTGTCAGCTCGAAACACCTCCCGGACAGCATGGTCAGCGTCGTACACGTTTGTCTGACTACGGTCTTCAGTTGCGTGAGAAGCAAAAAGTTCGTCGTATCTACGGCGTGCTCGAAAAGCAGTTCCGTAACTACTACAAGGAAGCTGATCGCCTCAAGGGCGCCACAGGTGTCAACCTGCTTCAGCTTCTCGAATCTCGTCTCGATAACGTTGTGTATCGTATGGGATTTGGTTCTACTCGTGCCGAAGCGCGTCAGTTGGTAAGTCACAAATCTATCACCGTAAACGGTAAGACAGTGAATATTCCTTCTTACCAGGTTAAGAGTGGTGATGTTGTCGCTATCCGCGAAAAGTCCAAGACGCAGCTGCGCATTAGCTCTGCTCTGGAGTTGGCGGCACAGCGTGGTAATCCTGAGTGGGTTGATGTTGACTCCAGCAAGAAAGAAGGTGTCTTCAAATCCATTCCTGAGCGCAGCGATCTGTCAGCCGAGATCAACGAAAACCTGATCGTCGAGCTTTACTCCAAGTAAGGGATAGACTTTAAGTAGGGTATTACATCCATGCAGAGTTCCGTAACCGATTTTCTAACTCCCCAGCGCATCGACGTTCAGGAGATTAGCGCTACCCGTGCCAAGGTGACACTGGAGCCTCTCGAGCGAGGCTTTGGCCACACCTTGGGTAACGCCCTGCGCCGCATTCTGCTCTCTTCTATGCCCGGCTGTGCCGTGGTTGAAGTTGAGATCGACGGCGTAGAGCACGAATACAGTGCCCTGGAAGGTGTGCAGGAGGATGTAATTGAGATCCTGCTTAACCTGAAAGGTGTAGCGATCAAAATGCACGAGCGTGATGAAGCTGTCCTGACCCTGACTAAAAAGGGTGAGGGTGCAGTGACTGCTGCTGATATCCAGCTTGATCACAGTGTTGAGATCGTAAATCCCGATCACGTTATCGCCAACCTGGCTCCGGCCGGTGAGCTTACTATGAAGCTCAAGGTGCAGCGTGGTCGTGGCTATGAGCCCGCCGATTCTCGTGCCAGTGACGAAGATGAAACCCGCTCTATTGGTCGCTTGCAAATCGACGCAACTTACAGCCCCGTTCATCGCGTGGCTTATGTTGTCGATAGCGCCCGTGTAGAGCAGCGTACCGACCTCGACAAGCTGGTACTGGACCTCGACACCGATGGCACCCTGGATCCTGAAGAAGCAATTCGCCGTGCAGCTACTATCTTGCAGCAGCAGTTGGCGACCTTTGTTGACCTGCAGGGACCGGGCGAGCCTGTACAGGAGCAGAAGGAGGATGAAGTCGATCCTATCCTGCTGCGTCCAGTAGATGATCTGGAGCTGACCGTTCGTAGCGCCAACTGCCTGAAGGCAGAGAACATTTACTACATTGGTGACCTGATCCAGCGTACCGAAGTCGAGCTGCTGAAAACGCCTAACCTGGGTAAGAAGTCTCTTACCGAGATTAAAGACGTTCTCGCTTCTCGCGGTTTGTCACTGGGAATGCGGCTGGATAACTGGCCGCCGGCAAGTTTGAAGAACGACGATCGGGCTTCTGCCTAACGTCTTTGTAACCAGATTAGTACTCTGGTAAGGAATTTGAGTTATGCGTCATCGCAAGAGTGGTAGAAAGCTTAACCGTACCAGCTCGCACCGCAAGGCAATGTTTCAGAACATGACCTGCTCTTTGGTCGAGCATGAAGTGATCAAAACCACGCTAGCCAAGGCCAAAGAGTTGCGCCGTGTGGCTGAGCCTATGATCACCCTGGCTAAGCAAGATTCCGTAGCTAATCGTCGTCTGGCATTTGATCGCCTGCGTGATAAAGCTGCTGTTGGTAAGTTGTTTGCCGAAATCGGTCCTCGCTACACAGAGCGTCCCGGTGGTTACATTCGCATTTTGAAATGTGGATTCCGTACCGGTGACCAGGCCCCTATGGCCTTTGTTGAGTTGGTCGATCGTCCAGAGCCTGTTGAGGCTGCTGACGAAGAGTAAGTGGTAACACTACAAAAAAGCCGAGCTTATGCTCGGCTTTTTTGTTTCTGGGGAATGGTTATGTCTGCTGCAGCGCAAGAACTAAAACAGCTACTGGTAGTACTTAATCCGGCTGCCGGGCCTCGTAAACGTGCCTTGCTGGATCTTACTCTGGCCTACCTGAAAGTCCGTGGTTGGGATGTCGAGTTGTTTGAAACCGCGGCGGCGGGTGATGCCCAACACCATGTCCAGCAATATTCCGGCGATGCCAGTATTGTTATTGCCGCGGGTGGTGACGGTACGGTCAACGAAGTTATTAATGGTTTGAGCTTGAGACGTGAGCCATTAATACTGGCCATTGTACCTCTGGGTACCACCAATGTCGTGGCGAAAGAGCTGGACCTGCCCGCCACCGCTGAAGGTCTTGCGCAATTGATTGATAAACGAAAGGTAAAGGATTGCTATTGGCCAGAAGTTAATGGCCGCCTGTTCGCTTTCTCGTTGGGTGTGGGTTTTGACGCGTCAGTGGTATCGGCAGTGAATCTCAATCTGAAACGGCGCCTGGGTAAGCTTGCCTATGCCGTGGCAGCAATCAAGCCCTTATGGCAGTGGCGCAGTCGTGGATACCGGGTGACTATTGACGGTAAAGAGCGGCGCGCAGATTCACTGTTGGTTAGCAATGGACGTTATTACGCCGGTCGTTATGTGGTTGCGGCTGAAATGGATGTGAGCCAACCGAGTGTGCAGGTGTTGTTGATATCCGCTGCCGGGCCAGGCGCGCTGGTCTCGGCTTTACTAAGGCTGCCGCTTGGAGGATTTGAATCTGGTAAAAGAGTGTCTTCATTCTCCGCGAAAACGCTTACGGTCGAGCGTCGAGGCAACGATGAAATTTTACAGGTGGATGGAGATGCCGCTGAGTCGTTGCCCCTAAAAGTTGAGGCCGGCACTAAGCCAATGCCGGTTATCTGTGGCTATTAATCGGCGTTAGGGGAGTAACCACGTCGTAGCAGATCGATACAGAGTCGGACGAAGTCGACTGAAGTGACAATGCCAACAATCTTTTTATCTTCAAGCACAGGCAGGCAGCCGTGTTTACTGTTCAGGAAAAAGCGCCCGGCTTCTTCGAGCGAGGTGTCCGGTGTTGCGCTGACAACGCCGCTGGAATAGACCTCTTTCACCTGGATGCCGTTGCCGAGATTGGCAAGATCAACGTCACCGCTGGTTTTAGCGAGATAGAAGGCTTCTCGTAATACATGCTTTTGAGACAACAAACCCAGAAACTGCCCGGTGTTACTGTCGATCACTGGCAGGTGTCTGATGTTGTGTTGGGTCATCAGTGTATTGACCAGCTTTAGCGAATCGGTTTCCAGGCAGCTGATGACATCTCGCGTCATGATGTTGGCAACGCTTTGTTCGCTCATAACTAACCTCCAGTGATCTGACCTTAAATTATGTCACTATAAATAAGCATAGCTCGCTTTAGTTATTATCAGTGTTGATTTGATTATCGGGCAAGTATTGGTTTAAGAAAACGGCCGGTGTGAGAGGTTTTTTGTTTCGCGACGCGCTCCGGTTTGCCTGTCGCAACAATTTCTCCACCACCGTCTCCTCCTTCGGGCCCTAGATCGACTACCCAATCCGCAGTCTTGATGACATCCAGATTGTGTTCGATGACGACGACCGTGTTGCCGTGGTCACGCAAACGGTGGAGTACTCCCAGCAGCTGGCGAATATCATGGAAGTGCAAGCCGGTCGTAGGTTCGTCCAGTATGTAGAGTGTTTTACCGGTATCGCGTTTGGACAGCTCCTTCGCAAGCTTGACTCGCTGAGCTTCACCGCCGGATAAGGTGGTCGCATTCTGTCCCAGGTGAACGTAGGTCAGGCCAACGTCCATTAAGGTTTGCAGCTTGCGTTTGATGGCTGGCACCGCATCGAAAAACAGGAGCGCATCTTCGATGGTCATCTCAAGTACTTCGTCGATGCTTTTACCCTTGTAACGAATATCAAGAGTTTCCCGGTTGTAACGCTTTCCTTTACAGACATCGCAAGGAACGTAGATGTCAGGCAGGAAATGCATCTCAACCTTGATAACGCCATCGCCTTGACAGGACTCGCAGCGACCGCCTTTGACGTTGAAACTGAAGCGACCGGGCTTGTAGCCGCGGGAGCGCGCTTCCTGGGTGCCCGCGAACAGTTCGCGAATACCGGTAAAAATCCCGGTATAGGTAGCAGGGTTTGAACGAGGGGTTCGGCCAATCGGACTCTGGTCGATGTCGATGCATTTATCAAAGTGCTTTAACCCGCTTATTCGTTTGTGAGGGGCAGCGGTGAGCGTCGTGGCGCCATTCAATTCGGTCGCGCACAACGGATACAGGGTACCGTTAATCAGGGTGGATTTTCCTGAGCCAGAGACACCCGTGACACAGGTCATCAGGCCAACCGGAATGCTCAGATCAACCTTCTTCAGATTATTCCCGCTAGCACCGATCAGTTTCAGAAGGCGCTTATCGTCGACCGCCGTACGGGTTTTCGGGATGGCGATCTCTTCTTTACCCGTCAGATATTTTCCCGTTAGCGATGCCGTGTTTCTCATTACCGCTTTGGGCGTGCCTTGGGCAACAATTTCTCCGCCGTGGACACCGGCGCCAGGACCTATATCTACCACGTGGTCGGCCAGGCGAATGGCATCTTCATCGTGTTCTACGACAATCACCGTGTTACCCAGATCCCTCAGGTGAGTGAGTGTCTTGAGCAGACGTTCGTTATCCCGTTGGTGCAGGCCGATAGAAGGCTCATCCAGAATGTACATAACGCCAACCAACCCGGCACCAATCTGGCTGGCCAGTCGAATTCGTTGGGCTTCGCCCCCCGATAAGGTATCGGCGCTGCGGTCCAGAGTCAGGTAGTTGAGGCCAACGTTGACCAGGAAGTGCAGGCGCTCACGAATCTCTTTCAGGATCTTTTCGGCAATTTCACCTTTGCGCCCTTCGAGTGACAGGGTATCGAAATACTCCAGTGCCGCGCCGACCTGCATAGAGGTCAGTTCCGGCAGGTTTTCCTGGGCGATATACACGTGGCGGGCATCGCGACGCAAGCGACTGCCATGGCAGGAGGGGCAAGGTTGGGTGCTAAGGTATTTGGACAGCTCTTCACGCACGCTTTGGGATTCAGTGTCACGATAGCGGCGTTCCATATTGGGAATAATGCCCTCGAAGTGATGCTTGCGTTGCATAACATCACCGCGATCATTGACGTAATTGAAGTTGATCTCTTCGTCGCCACTGCCATACAAAATATGTTGTTGGTGTTGTTTGTCGAGCTCGTTAAAGGGTGTGTCGATATCGAACTTGTAATGTGTGGCCAGGGAAACCAGCATCTGGAAGTAATACACGCTGCGTCTATCCCAGCCGCGGATAGCGCCTTCTGCGAGCGTCGAGTCTGGATGTGAAATGATGCGTGAGCCATCGAAAAACTGTTTGACTCCAAGGCCATCGCAAGAGGAGCAAGCGCCGGCCGGGTTATTAAACGAAAACAGTCGTGGTTCCAATTCATTGATGCTGTGACCGCAGGTAGGGCAGGCAAAGCGGGCGGAAAACACCAGCTCTTTCTGATCGCCATCCATAAAGGCGATCAGAGCGATTCCGTCGGCGAGATTAAGCGCCGTTTCAAAGGACTCAGCTAGCCTGAGCTGCAAATCGTTGCGAACCTTGAAACGGTCCACCACAACATCAATGCTGTGTTTCTTGCGTTTATCCAGAGTCGGGGGCTGATCAAGGTCCACCACAATACCGTTCACCCGTGCACGTACGAAACCCTGAGTGCGCAGTTCGTGGAAAACATGGAGGTGCTCGCCCTTGCGCTCTTGCACGACGGGAGCCAGCAGCATGAGCTTGCTGCCTTCTTCCAGGGCCAGTACCTGATCCACCATCTGGCTGACGGTTTGTGCCTCAAGTGGCAAATCGTGGTCGGGGCAGCGTGGCGTTCCGGCACGAGCAAACAGTAGACGCAGGTAATCATATATTTCGGTAATGGTGCCCACGGTGGAGCGGGGGTTATGGCTGGTCGACTTTTGCTCAATTGATATGGCCGGAGATAAGCCTTCAATATGGTCAATGTCGGGTTTTTCCATCATGGAAAGGAACTGGCGCGCATAGGTCGACAGTGATTCGACGTAGCGGCGCTGGCCTTCGGCGTAAAGGGTGTCAAAGGCGAGCGAGGATTTGCCTGAACCGGATAACCCGGTAATAACAATCAGCTTGTCTCGTGGAATCTCTATATCGATATTCTTCAGATTGTGGGTGCGGGCACCCCGTACGACGATATTCTCCACGCTTCCTCCAATGTTGGGCTGACGTCAACCGAACCCCGGAGTATAAACGCTTTGCCCTCACCAAGCAGCTTGATTAGGGAGAAATCAGCGTTAGTGATTGCTCGTATTAGCTGCTAAAATTCGACCCCTTTTTAGCCATGACGAAATCTGGGCAGGTAATCATCTATGGACAGTACGGAACTCAAAGCGACAGCCTCGCTGGCGTCTGTATTTGCGTTCCGGATGTTAGGCCTGTTTATGGTGTTGCCGGTATTGGCGATTTATGGTGATGAACTTCAGGGTGCCTCTCCGGCACTGATTGGCGTGGCGATCGGTGGTTATGGTTTAACCCAGGCGCTACTGCAGATTCCCTTTGGCATGTTGTCCGATCGGATCGGTCGCAAGCCGGTGATTATTGCCGGTCTGTTGTTGTTTGCCGCCGGTAGTTTGTTGGCAGCTGGTTCGGAGAGCATCTATGGTGTTATCGCCGGACGTTGTTTGCAGGGGGCCGGAGCAATTGCCAGTACGGTGTTGGCGTTACTGTCCGATTTGACCCGGGAACAGAACCGCACCAGGGCGATGGCACTGGTGGGGATGAGCATCGGCTTATCGTTTTGTGTTGCCATGGTTGCCGGACCCCTGATTACCGCCTGGTTCGGATTGACGGGATTGTTTCTGGTAACGGCCTTGTTGTCGTTGTTTGCCTTGATGATCATTCTCTGGCTGGTGCCGACGCCACGCGTGTTGCGTTCTCATAGCGATACCCTGGCGGTGCCTGGTCAGTTCCGGAAGATACTGTCCAATCCGCAGCTGTTGCGTCTGGATTTTGGTATTTTTATGCTGCATGCGGTCTTGATGGCGCTGTTTGTTGCGGTCCCCCAGGCTTTGGTGAGTGAGGCGGGCTTGCCGCGTGAACAGCATTGGTGGGTCTATCTGCTGTGCTTGCTGACCTCCTTCTTCGCCATGGTGCCATTTATCATTCTGGGCGAGAAAAAACGCCAGTTAAAGGCGGTGTTTGTGGGGGCGGTGGGTTTATTGACCCTCAGTGAGCTAAGCTTTCTGGTCAGTTATGGCGCCTTGTGGCCGCTGATTGGCAGTCTGTTTTTGTTCTTTATGGCTTTCAACTTGTTGGAAGCTACCCTGCCGTCGCTGATTAGCAAGTTGGCCCCCGCTGGAAGTAAGGGAACGGCAATGGGGGTCTATTCTACCGGCCAGTTTCTGGGTGCGGCATTGGGCGGCATGGCGGGTGGTGTGATCTATCAATATTACGGATTTGAGGGGGTTTTCGCGTTGGCGGCCATTGGGTCTGCGATTTGGTTTGCATTCAGTGCTACCATGGCGCAACCCCCGTATTTGAGTAGTATGGTTGTAGGGCTCGGTGCTGCCCAGGATGACCCGGAGACGGTTGCAGCAGCATTGACCAAAGTGTTAGGAGTGGTCGAGGTGGTGGTGATTCGCGAAGAGTTAGCGGCCTACCTCAAAGTAGATAATGATCGGCTGGATACCGAAGCGCTTGCGGCGCTCGGGGTGATTGCCGACTAGCGATTGAAGTATCAGGAGAATTTCATGCGTGGTGTAAATAAGGTCATAATTGTCGGCAATCTGGGCGCCGATCCCGAAGTTCGCTATATGCCAAACGGAAACGCGGTGGCTAATTTGAGTGTGGCGACCAGCGAGCAATGGAAAGACAAAAACACCGGGCAGCCCCAGGAAAAGACGGAATGGCATCGAGTGGTCATGTTTGGTAAGTTGGCCGAGATCTCGGGCCAATACTTGCGCAAGGGCTCCAAGGTGTATCTGGAAGGTAAGTTACAAACCCGCAAGTGGCAGGACCAGCAAGGTCAGGATCGCTACACCACCGAGGTCGTGGTTGATATTAATGGTCAGATGCAGATGCTCGACGGCCGTAGTGATAATAATGCGAGCCAGGGTGGCAGCTACCAGCAGCCACAGCAACCAGCGACCCAAACTGCGCAGGGTAATTATCAACAGGCGGCACCGCAACAACCTGCGGCCAACCAGGGTTTCCAACAGCCACAACAAGCCCCTCAGCAGCAGCAACCGCGCCAGTCGCAACCTGCACAGGGTGGTTTTCAACAGCCTGTTCAGGGTCAGCAGCCAGCTCAGCAGCAACCGGCCGCAGGCGGTTTCGATGACTTTGACGACGATATTCCTTTTTAGGGGCCGTCCCAAACTGCCATTGCAAGCGTTATTAAAAAGCCCCTGCTGTCAGGGGCTTTTGAGTTTTAATGGCTACAAAGTGGTTTTTAAAACAGTGCCGGATTCTACTTTCTAGTCCTTATTTTCCAGCCAGTTCTTATCGGCCTGTAAGAAGTCGTTCAGCAGCTGTGCCAATGCCGGGTACAAAGATGGTTTGTCATCGCTCTGGCTGCGTTGGCAATCCTGATTCCAGCGGGGTAACCAGCTCAGCAGGTGATCGCAAATGATCTGTTTTTGTTGACGCTTTTCCGTTTCTATAGTTTTGCAGCGACTGGCTTTTAAGGCGAGATTGCCTAATAGGTCGAGAACGATGGCCAGGTGGTCAGCAGGCTCCTTAAAGTGGGCATCCAGCCGCACCTGGTGTTCATTGAGCAAAGCCAGCATATCTTGATGGGGCTGTTGATAAAGCAGCTTGTCCTTGCTTAGGTAATAGGATGCGTAAGGCGGCGCACTGGCTTTGCCATCGGTTAAAAACAGGGTGGCAAAGTCAGCAGCCAATTCCAGTCGAGCATTGGGGTGCGTAGCGATCTGCACGATTGCTTGCTTCAGCTGTTCAGCCGAAACTGACAGGCTTTCATCTTGTGCTAGCTCGCCCAGCAGTTGCTCGCCTTCGTGTCCTGACAGAGCTCGCCACTGTGTTTCTGATAACTCTTGGCTAAACAGTGACGAAAACCACCAATACAACGCGGCGCGGGTCTCCATCGTAGGGTGCTCGGATGCCCCATCGGCGTGTTGGCATTGCTCGCTTACGGATGACTGCATTTCTGATATCCCGTGGCTTCTGACTAGAGAGGAGGCTCGAGCGATTATGCTTCTATTTCTGTAGGTCCACCAAACGAGGTAACCCTGGGAGCCTTGCTTCGGAAAGGCTCAATACTCACCTGGCAGGTGTTGGCTACGGTTGCCTGAGCAAGTTTCGAGCTGCCCAAGTCCTGAGTCAGGGTGTTAGGGTCACCGTAGGTGTCCAGCGAGCCGACCTCTGCACCCATGGGGCCGTACCAGGCTCCTTCATAAATGCGAACTACACCGGGAGGGAAGCGATCGCTTACCCGTGCCCCGGCAAGCAATTGTCCCCGGTCGTTGAAGACCCGCACCAGATCGCCATCCTGTATGCTGTATCGTTTGGCGTCCTCGGGGCTGATATAAATAGGTTCCCGCCCCTGCACGCTGTAGGTGGCCCGGTAGGCTTCGGAGTCACACATTTGTGAGTGCAGACGTTGGTCCGGGTGGCAGGATTGTAGCCATAGTGGATGTTTGTCGGACATGGGGCCGCCGTGGGAGCGTTCATTTTTTTCCATCCACATCGGGTGTCCCTGGCAGTCGTCGTAACCATAACGGGCGATCTGTCGGCTGAATATTTCGATAAATCCGGATGGTGTACCGAGGGAATTGATCTCGGGGTCCTCGCGGAAAGAGCCCTGACGCACAAAGTCTGTATTACCCTCAAATCGCACCAGGCCCTGTTGCCAGAAGGTGGTGAAATCGGGCATTGGGTGAGTATCTTTGTTGGCGGCACGACAATCGTTGTAAAGCTTCTCCACCCACTCCATTTCATCAAGCCCCCGGGTGTACTCCTTATGGCGGTCAAAGCGGCGGCAGAGATCGGTCATGATGTCGAAGTCGCTGCGGGACTGATAGAGTGGGTCAACCAGTTTGTGCATGGCGAGGACTCCACGCTTACTGTAAGACCCGTAAGCGTCCAGATCGTTACGCTCATATTGGGTGCAGGCGGGTAGGACTATATCGGCAAAGCGACAGGTAGCCGTCCAGGTAAAATCGATAGCGACCACTGTTTCCAGCTTTTGAAAAGCCTGTTTCATCCGGTTGCGATCCTGGTGGTGATGCCAGGGATTATTGCCCGAAAAAACCATCATTTTTAATTCGGGCAGGGTGACAGTGCTACCGTTGTAATCGATTTTTTTGCCAGGCTCCAAAATAGCATCTACCCAGCGGGCAACTGGAATGGTTTTACTGTATTGGCCAAAGTCCTCTTTATCGTGTTCCCGTTTGCTGCCCTGGTCCGGATTGAGCGGGAAGGCGCCGGGTGTTGCCGCGCCGCTGGCGGGCACACCAATTGAGCTGTAATGGTGGGCATAGCTGACACCGCCGCCGGGCAAGCCGATTTGTCCCAACATCGCAGCCAGCACGGCGCCCATCCAGTAAGGTTGCTCGCCATGTTGTTGGCGCTGGATGCTCCAACCAAACAGTAGTTGAGTGCGTTGGCTTGCCATGGTGCGTGCCAGTTCCTGAATGCGTGCAGCGGGCACGCCACAAATCGCTTCAGCCCAGGCCGGTGTTTTTGCGGTTTTGTCCTCTCCTTCACCGAGCAGATAGGGTACAAAACGTTCGAAACCCAGAGTGTAGGTATCCAGGAAAGATTGGTCATGAAGTTCTTCGGTATAGAGGGTATAGGCGATCGCCAGCATCATGGCGACATCGGTATGAGGGTGAATATATTGTTGCTCACAATCGAGCATCAGTTGGGTTTTGGTTTTGACTGGATCAATCGAGATGACACGGGTCTCGCCGGCAGCTACTTTTTGCTTGAGCTGATCCAGGTAGCCATAGGATTCGTGAGTTTCACAGTTCCAGCCAACTTGCAGGTTTTTTGCCGGATCATTCGCCCAGAGCACGATGAGCTTGCTGTGCTCGAGAATCAAGGGCCAGGAGGTGCCTTGGGCGTAGACCTCTGTAGAACCCAGAATGTAAGGTAATATCGTTTGACCGGCGCCGGTAGAATAATCACCAATTTTCTTGATGTAGTGTCCATGCATGCTGACCGCACGTTGCATATGGTTGTTGCAGCTGTGCATTTGCCCGGTTTGACGCCAGCCTGTTTGACCTGCGTGCAGTGCCCAGGGGCCGTATTGGGTTTGCACGCGTTCCAGCTCTTCGTAGAAAAGGTCCAGGGCCTGGTCCCAGGTGACACGAATAAAACGATTGTCCCCACGAGTGGCGGGGTTTGCCTGTAGGCGATTCATGTACCATTCATAACGCACCATCGGGTAACGTATGCGTGAAGGGCTGTAGATAATACCTTGAATGCCTTTAAGCATATCCGTCGGGTGTGCGTCGCCTTCCAGGGCTTTGATGGTAGTGACAGTACCTCGTTCTATTTTGGCCCGGAATGCCCCCCAGTGGGATCCGCTGACTTTCCAGGTTTCCTGTGCCGCTTCCGTTTTTCCGGCAACTAACAGGCTCGAACTGATCATGGTCGTGGCGCTGGTGGCTAGCAGTCCTTTTAGAAATTCTCGTCTGGAAATGCTCATCAGATGCTCTCCTTAGTGCGCGCTATCGTCAAAATCGGATGAATGGTTTTGCAAATATTTCAGCACCAGATCCTGAGTGTCGTCGTCGAGATTGACGAAGGAGATCATGCCGTAGAACATTCCTGGCCAAGCGTTACTGTTGAAATGATTTTCATCGGGCTGGGCGTGACAAATGCTGCAGTTATTGACATAAATTTCGCCGGCTTCTTGCCACAGAACCTTTTTATTGGAAACTAACCCTTCGGTCTTCATCCAGAGTTGAGTGCTAATCCGTTGCCAGGGTAAGCCAGTCAAATCATCCTCTTTGATTTCAAAGCCAGAGACGAGTTTTGTGTCGGTGGAAACGGTTTTGGTCAGGGTGGCTTCGCGGATATTGCGGCCAAAATCGGCATTGATCACGCGGCCAAATCCTTTTTTCTTTCTCCAGCCGGCCAGCTCAACCAGTATACTGTCGCCTTCCCGCTTGACGACCGATACCTTGCTGGCGCTGTTCAGCTGTCCTGCTGTTTGCTGTAGTGAAGCGTCTGTATAAAGCGGGAGTTTACGAATGCTGTACAGTTCGGCGCCGGATTCGTAATTAGTGCCTTCAGAGATCGGTTGCAGGGCAGCCAAAGCGCCTGAGGCTGCGCTCATATTTTCGGGTAGTTGGTGGGCAATTCCTTTATGACAGTCGATACAGCTTTGATCATTTTCAGCGGCGCGATGCATTCTGGCCTGAGCATTTTTCGACATGGCCTCGAATTTCATGCTGCCATAATCGTGGCAATTTTTGCATTCCAGTGAGCCGTTGGCAGAAAGGCGTTTCCATTCATGGCTCGCCAGTTCAAGGCGTTTGGCAAGGAATTTTTCGCGCGTATTGATAGTGCCAAAAATGGTTCCCCAAACCTCCTTGCTGGCTTGCATCTTGCGGGCAATCTTATCGGTCCAATTGTGAGGTACGTGGCAGTCAGGGCAGGTGGCTCGAACCCCGGAAGGATTGGACCAGTGCACTGTTTGTTGTAATTCTTGATAAACGTTATCTCGCATTTCGTGGCAGCTGATGCAAAACGTCTCGGTGTTGGTGGCCTCGAGTGCCGTGTTGAAACCGCCCCAGAAGATGATGCCAGCAAGAAATCCGCCCAGAGTTAATACGCCAAGACTAATATGTTTGGCCGGTGTCGATACGACCCGCCAATAGGACAAGATACGTGACAGCATATTGTTTCTCCTGCATCCACTGGGTGGTGTTATGCATTAGGGATGGCGTTTATTGCAGCATCCAGATAATAAATCCATAGCCCCCTACCAATATGACTGACAGGATCGGGAACATAAGCACGGTGATAAACAGAAAGGAGAGCCATTCTGCGCGCGAGCTGGTATTTTCATTCTCTATTGGTGAACTCATGAGCGTTCCATAAAAAAAGATAGAGGCTTCGAGCCAAGAGTGTTTCAGGTTTGCTTTCTAGGAAAGATTAGCAGTGGCTGTTAAATATTCCAGCCGGTCTCGGCAAGGGTGGAGCTATACCCCAAAAATCCCTGCTGGTACTGATTCGGTTGGAGGATCGTTGCTTGGTAAGCTGGGCTTGGTAGAGTACTTTGTAGCTATTGTCTTTATGGGGAATGGATCATGTATAACAATAAAATGGTATGGATTACTGGGGCATCATCGGGCATTGGAGAGGCCTTAAGTTATCAGTTTGCGGCTCAGGGGGCCGGATTGGTTTTATCGGCACGACGAGAAGCAGAGCTTGAGCGTGTTAAGTTGGAATGCATTGATAGGGGTGCCGATGCCAGTCGGGTGTGGGTAATGCCTTTGGATGTGGCGAAGGTAGATACGCTGCCTCAAATTGTTGAACATGTCTGGTCCGAGTGTGGACCCGTTGATCTCCTTATTAATAATGCCGGCATTTCACAGCGTTCGCTGTGCAAGGACACTGACATAGAGGTATACCGGAGGTTGTTGGATGTCGATGTGTTGGGGCAAATTGCACTGACACGTGAGTTGCTGCCGTATTTGCTAGAGCGCGGGAGCGGTCAGCTGGCGGTGACTTCCAGTGTCGCGGGCAAGGTGGGCGTCAAATACCGTACCGGCTACTGCGCTGCCAAGCACGCGGTGCTGGGTTTTTTTGATGCGCTGCGGGCTGAGGTAAGCGAGAGTGGCTTGTCGGTTTCCACGATTATCCCCGGCTTTATTAAAACCGATGTGGCAAGGAATGCATTAGTCGGTGATGGCGAAGCCTGTGGTGAAACAGATGCAGATATTGAGGGTGGTATGAATGTGACCCGTTGCGCGAAAGTGATCGTGAAAGGGTTGGCTGCCCGGTGTCCGGAAATAGTCGTCGGGGAAGGTAAGGAGATGAAGATTCTTTGGTTAAAGCGCTTGTGGCCCAGTCTGGTCTATAAACTGGTGGCTCAGAGGGTATGAGAAATGCCAAGTCTAGGTAGTTATACCTAAAGTGACATCGAAACGAAAAAAGCCGGTTGACGGCTCTGCCCGAGCATATATAATGCGCCTCCCTTACAGCAGCAGGGGCCCCGGAAGCGGTGGTTTGATGTTGTTGCAAGAAACCTTTTCAGGGTGTGTT
>NZ_JAKSDZ010000043.1 GCF_023509475.1 Aestuariirhabdus haliotis
GTTCAGGTCTCGACATGAACGGCGAGCTTCGCCTTGATAAAAACCATTTTAGGATCCGCAGAGATCTATCCGAATTAATCAGAGGTGCCTTAATGCTGTTCGATGAGCCTGCAAGTTAAGGTCGCGTATACGACATTGTCCGCGTTGGCTTTTACGTATAATCGCCGCCCGTAAAGGACAATTCTAAATAACAATTCGATACGGAGTGTTGCTAATGCAATCCCTGGTTGATTCCCTCAACGGTTTTATCTGGAGCCCCGCGCTCATTTACCTGTGCCTTGGCGCGGGTCTGTTTTTTTCGATCATTACTCGTTTCGTACAGGTTCGTCATTTTGGTGAAATGTGGCGCCTGCTGTTTTCTGGTAAAGAATCCTCTAAAGGTATCTCCTCTTTTCAGGCGCTTGCGGTTTCGCTGTCCGGACGTGTCGGCACCGGTAACATTGCCGGGGTTGCCGCGGCTATCGGTTTTGGTGGCCCGGGTGCTGTGTTCTGGATGTGGGTGGTTGCCTTTCTTGGTGCTGCGACGGCTTATATAGAATCGACGCTGGCCCAGATCTATAAAGAGGAACAAGAGGGGCAATACCGAGGTGGTCCCGCCTATTACATCGAAAAAGCGATGGGGCAGAAATGGTATGCCTGGATCTTTGCCATCGCGACCATCTTTGCGGTGGGTGTATTGCTGCCCGGCGTGCAATCGAACAGCATCGGTAATGCGGTCGAATTGGCCTTCGGCCCGGGTCAGATGATCGACACGGCGATGGGTACGCTTAGCTTCGCCAAAATTCTTACCGGCACTGTCGTCGTGCTGGTGCTGGGCTTTATCATCTTTGGTGGGGTTAAGCGGATTGCTCACTTCACTCAATTTGTCGTGCCTTTTATGGCCTTGGCCTACATTATTATCGCCTGCGTGATCATTGCCCTCAATATTGGTGAGGTGCCCGGCATTATCGGCATGATTATAAGCGACGCCTTCACGCCGATGGCAGGCTTGGGGGCGGCCATTGGTTGGGGTGTGAAACGTGGCGTTTATTCTAATGAAGCCGGTCAGGGAACTGGCCCCCATGCGGCGGCGGCGGCGGAAGTTCAGCACCCTGCCCAGCAAGGTTTGGTACAGGCATTTTCCGTGTACATCGATACCCTGTTTGTTTGTACGGCAACGGCCCTGATGATCCTCATTACCGGTGCTTACAATGTACACGGCGCGGGTGACGCCTTCCTGGTGCAGAACATTGCGGCGGATATTGCCGCGAACAGCCCCGCCTATACGCAGACGGCGGTGGAATCGGTGTTGCCGGGAGTGGGCAAGCCTTTCGTGGCTCTGGCGCTGTTCTTTTTCTCTTTTACCACCATTCTGGCGTACTACTATATTGCCGAAACCAATGTCGCCTACCTCAAGCGGACCTTGCATATTCCCGGTCTGACCTTCGTTTTGAAGATCGTACTGATGGCGTCCACATTTTACGGCGCAGTAAAGACCGCTGACCTTGCCTGGGGCATGGGTGATGTCGGGGTTGGTTTGATGGCCTGGTTAAACATTATCGGTATCCTGATCATCTTCTTTATGGCGCGTCCTGCGGTTAAAGCCTTGAAAGATTACGAACGTCAGCAAAAAGAAGGTGTTAGCGAGTACCGCTTTGATCCCGAGCAGCTGGGAATTGAAAAAGCTGACTTTTGGGTGAAGCGTAACGCCAAAAAGTAAACGCCCGATAGTCTGGGTGACTAAAAAGCCATACTTGGGTATGGCTTTTTTATGCGTGGGTTTTGCCATTAACCGACAAGTCATTGGCAAGGCGGGTGGGTTAATGCACTATACTCGATGACTCGCCTTCAGGGTGGGGCTGCGCCATCTGAAGCTTCCTTGTTATGGCGTCAGTGTTTATCCAGTTCGCCTCTATATCTCAGGTCAGGAAGACTTTTCAGGAGAGATTGTGCCAGCCATTGTTTCTGTTAATCAGCTAAGTAAAACCTATGAATCGGGCTTTAGCGCCCTTACCGACATCAGTCTTGATATTCAGCGCGGCGAAATTTTTGCCCTGCTAGGGCCGAACGGTGCGGGTAAGACAACCCTGATCAGTATCGTGTGTGGGATCGTGAATCCCAGTCAGGGCGAGGTGCTGGCGGATGGCCACGATATAGTGCGCGATTATCGCAGCGCGCGAAGCAAGATCGGTCTGGTGCCCCAGGAGCTGAGTACGGACTCTTTCGAAAGTGTGTGGGCCACGGTCACGTTCAGTCGAGGCCTGTTTGGCAAGTCGCCGAACGATGCTTATATAGAGCAGATCCTGCGCCAACTATCGTTGTGGGATAAGCGGCACAGTCAGCTTCGCGAACTCTCCGGTGGTATGAAACGTCGGGTCATGATCGCCAAGGCGCTGTCTCACGAACCGGAAATTCTGTTCCTGGATGAGCCGACGGCGGGAGTCGATGTCGAACTGCGCCGGGATATGTGGAATATGGTGCGGGAGCTGCGCGAACGCGGTGTGACTATTATCCTTACCACTCATTATATTGAAGAAGCCGAGGAGATGGCCGATCGTATCGGTGTGATCAACAAGGGACAGTTGATCCTGGTGGAAGATAAAAAGACCCTGATGTCCAAGCTGGGTAAAAAAGAGTTGCGGGTGTTCTTGCAAACGCCATTGAAAGCCATTCCGACCACGTTGGAAAGCTATCAACTAGAGCTTTGTGACGATGGCCATGCGCTGGTTTACAAGTATGACACCCAGAAGACAGAAACGGGCATCGCCGAGTTGTTGCGAAGCTTGAGCGAGCAGGGTCTGGAAGTGAAGGATTTGCATTCGAGTGAAAGCTCGCTGGAAGAAATTTTCGTCAGTCTGGTAAGGGAGAACTAGGATGAATATTCATGGAATACGAGCAATCTATATGTTTGAAATGGCTCGTGCCTGGCGCACCCTGATGCAAAGTATCGCCTCTCCTGTACTCTCAACCACGCTGTATTTTGTCGTGTTTGGCACCGCGATCGGCAATCGCATGGGTAATATCGATGGTATCAGCTATGGTGCCTTTATTATTCCCGGTCTGGTGATGTTATCGCTACTGGGTGAAAGTATATCCAATGCATCATTCGGCATTTTCTTTCCCAAGTTCTCCGGCACCATCTATGAAGTGCTGTCGGCGCCAGTCTCTCCCTTTGAAATTGTCACCGGTTATGTTGGCGCTGCGGCAACCAAATCCATCCTGCTGGGTATTCTGATCCTGCTGACCGCGCGCCTGTTTGTTGATTACCACATCCAGCATCCGTTCTGGATGCTGACGTTCCTGGTCTTGACGGCAGTGACCTTCAGTCTGTTTGGCTTTGTGATTGGTATCTGGGCGGATGACTTTCAGAAGTTGCAGATCATTCCCCTGATGGTGATCACGCCGCTGACATTTCTTGGTGGGGCGTTCTATTCGATCAGTATGCTGCCTGAGCCCTGGCAGACCCTGACATTGTTTAATCCGGTGGTTTATCTGATCAGCGGTTTCCGCTGGGCCTTTTATGGTGTGGCCGACGTTAACCTGGCGCTGAGCCTGGGCATGACATTGCTGTTCCTGTTGTTATGCCTGACCGCTGTCTGGTGGATTTTTCGCACGGGTTACCGCATTAAATCCTGATGAAAACAGTGATTTCGAAAGCACCGCTCGAGTTTTTCTAAGGGTCTTTGTCGAGCGGTGAGGCGTCAGGCATGGTATCCATGACGACCTCCGCCACCTCATCAGAATATTCGGGCGCCACGGAAGAAATTTGTGAAATAAGCTGCTCCGCTTCTTCCTGAGTCTGATCTTCTCCGCGATCGGCTGGGCGCACGGCGTCGTATTCTTCGGCCATAACCTGGGCGTAATATTCGGCGACTTCAACGGCGGATTCAGGGGCTGCTTCCACGGCGATACGCGCCATTTTTAATCGCAATTCGGGCATGGAACTGCCAATCTGACGTGCTATTTCTACCACCTGATCCGGCATATGTTTGGCCAGTTGCGAGACCAGCTTATGGGCGCGTTCGGGCTTGGCCTTTACTACGGAGAGAGTCACATCCAGTGCCTGGTCAGGCACTTCGTCGAGTAATATCCGGTAAAAGCGCAGGGCATCGATACCATCGGCCGACGCTACGGCTTCGGTGATTTCTGAACTGCTTTCCACGCCGGTTTGAGCCGCGGCCAGCGCCATTTTGACACCGGCGCCGGGGTCGGCGTCGGCAATTTCGCTGGCCAGCATGGCCTCATCGCTGGGCGGGAGTTCCGGTTCCGAGTATTCGGTACGTGGATCCAGATCCGTAGGCAGTGCACCGGTGTTGGATAGCATCACCATCTGTTCTTGATCTTCCACCGGCAACGCCTGGCTGACCAGCATGCGATAGATAACGAACAGGCAGAGCAACACCTGGATGGCGACAAGGAACCTGAACAGGGCACTTGCGTCAAGCAGGCTCATCGCCAGAGACGCTGAATAAGGACCTATCATGCCACCGGCCGAGAAGGCCAGGATAAGGCAGCTCATGGCCGAAACCATTTCGCTGGTACGTAACTTGTCGAACACCTCGGCCACGCCAATCGGATACAGGCAGGAAATAATTCCGGCGCTGATTCCGGTGGCTATGGCGGCGGGCCAAAACAGTGCGCTTTGGGCAAAGAGATTGACACTGAGCGCAAGACTGACGGAGGTAACAAGAATCACAAGCAACACCGAGCGTCGATCGAAGCGGTCTGCCAGAAAGCCGATCGGTAGCTGTAACAGCAAACCTCCCATAATGGCCGAGCCCATGTAGAGGGATAGATCAAGGCCGGTAATGTCATAGCTATTGGCGTAAACCGGCAACATATTAAACATGGCGGCGTGGCACATTCCGGCCAGAAAACAGGTGAGTAATCCAAGGGGGGAGCGTCGCCCCAGGGTTGCCAGAGACATCGGTTCCACCTCCTCAACCAGAGGCCCGCTGTTGCGACTCAGCACGACAGGAATAATGGATGAAGTCAGTAAAATACCCGCGACAATGAACAGCAGATTGCTGGCCGGGCTGTACAGGCCAATGGCGAATTGGCCCAGAAACAAGCCGACCAGCATCACCACCTGATAGAACGCCAATACCTTGCCCCGGTTATGCTCGGTAGCACTTTCGCTCAGCCAGCTTTCCATCGCGCAATACGCACAGGCATTACAGAAGCCGATGACAATACGCATGGCGCCCCAAAGTGTGCCGTCGGTATACAGGCTGCAAATCAAAATACTGACGGAAGCAATCGCCAGGCAGCCGCCAAACATTCGGATATGTCCGGCGCGGCGGATTAACTGTCGCGCATAAAGGCTGCCCAGTAGCATGCCGACAAAATAGAGCGACAGGATCAAACCGATGGCATCCGTGTCCATCGCTTCCAGCTCCATTCGTACCGGTAGCAGAATATTAATCAGGCCGTTGCCCAGCATCATAATAAAACAGCTGACTAATAGTGGGGCCAGAGGGGTCAGGGTTCGTCGCAAGGGGAATCCTTAGATAGTTGAGCTATTTAACCAAGCCGGTGACCTGAACTTTTAGTATACAGGGCTGTGGGGAGAGGCGGCGCTTGTTTCTAAGGCTGTGCATGATTCTTGACGATTGTGAGCAAGGCGTTTGGTTTTACTCTGGCATTATCACGGCAATTGATATCACAGGGAGTTAGTCAATAAATGCTGGTGTTGACGAGGCCTGTGGCTGTCAATAAATTTTGAGCAAAAATTCAAGATTAATACAAATGTTTGAAATATATGGTTTTTTAATTTTGCGACGTAAACGCTTGGTTTTGATCAAAAAGAAATCGAACCAATTAAATCTATGAAAAATAATTATATAGTTTGATCAAAAACTGATCGTACTTGGTGGTTTAAGGCAATAAATGTGATCCCTCTCTCGCTAAACTGAGTATGAATATTGGCCGTTGTGTTAATTAATTTGCACGGTGGCCGATACATAATAAAAGCATGAGAACGCTGCCTGATGAGTTGGGTCGACGGGTTGGGCTGCAAGAAGCAAGAATTAAAGGGAGACGTGTGATGAAGTCTGTGAGCCTTAAACACAAGTTTGCGCTAGGTGCGGGCAGTATTTGTGCCGTTCTATTGTTAGCGCTGTATCTGCTGATGAGTAACATTGCCAGCAGCTCCATTACCTCGCTGGTGGAAGGGGATCTTAACTATCGTGGCCAGTCGGTATCGACGGAGCTGTCGGACTGGTTCCAGCGCAAATTCGATACCATTCGTGCCGTAAAGGAACAGGTGGAAAAAATCGGCATAGACTCCGATAAATTTCGTGCCCTGCTGGCCGGTTCAACATCGGGCCAGGAATTTCTCGATGTGTATTTAGGTTTTGAGGATGGCGATTTCTATTTTACTGATCAGGCCACCGAAGAAAAATTCAAGGCCGCCAACAGCTATCCGGTTCGCGAACGAGGTTGGTACAAACAATCCAAACGCGAACAAAGCTTGCAGGTGACCGAGCCCTATACCGATGCCAATACCGGTAATCTGGTGATAACCATTACCATGCCGATCATTCGTGATGGAGGTTTTTTTGGTGTGGCTGCGGGAGATATGACTCTGGAGCGGCTCAACAAGATTGTCGAGGCGCTTGATGTTCCCGGTGATGGTATCGCCTATTTGACCAATGATACCGGTTTGATCGTAGCCGCTGATGACACCTCTTTGTATCTGCAAAATATCTCAACCATTCATCCCGACCTTGGTAATAAAGCCACTAACATGGTTGAGCTGAACGAAGCGTCTATGTTTGTTATTCGCAGCGAGGTGGGTGACACCGGATGGGAGCTGATCATGTTGGCGCCTCGGGACGTGCTCTTTGCCGAGCTGGATCAAATGCAAACCCTGGGCATTACCTTCCTGGTATTGGCAATCATTATCATGGTCGTGCTGGTGATGGCCTATGTACATATTCAGATGAAACCCATTACGACGGTAGTAGAAGCGATCAAGGAGATTGCCGAGGGCGAGGGTGATTTAACCCGCAACCTGGAGCAAAACAGTAACGATGAGCTGGGTGAGCTGGCTGGCGCCTACAACCGCTTTATTGCCAGTCTGCGCACGTTGGTCACCGACATTCTGGATCCCATGAATCAGTTGCATACCTCAGCCGATACCTCGGCTTTGTTGGCGGATACCGCCGCCGACGGCTCGCAAAAACAGGTCAGCGCCATCGACAGTCTGGTCACGGCTATGAATGAGATGAGTGCTACGGCTCAGGATGTTGCCAAGAACATTGCCGAGACGGCACAGTTCTCCGAGCAGGCGACCGATTCCACCCATACCGGTGAGGTGGAGGTGGAGCGCACCAAGAATGTTATCGACAGCCTCAATGTGCAGATGAACAGCGCCACGGAAATAATCCATCAGTTGCGCGACCAGAGTGAGAATATCAATGAGGTGATCTCGGTGATCAGCAGTATCTCGGACCAGACCAACTTGCTGGCCCTGAACGCATCCATAGAGGCGGCTCGAGCTGGCGAGGCGGGTCGAGGTTTCGCCGTAGTCGCCGATGAGGTGCGCAGTCTGGCGTCACGTACCCAGGAGTCCACCACGGAAATTCGGGCCATTATTGAACGCCTGCAGAGCGACTCCAATAATGCCGTGGGTATGATGGATAAGTCCAAACAGATGGCGGAAGAGGCCACCACCCAGGCCGATCTGGCCAAGAACGAGTTGGGTGAGGTCGTGCGCAGCGTTTCCGAAATCGCATCCATGGCAACCCAGATTGCCAGTGCCGCAGAAGAGCAATCGGCGGTATCGGAAGAGATTAACCGTCATATTATGGGCATTAGCGACATTGCCCGTGAGGCGCATAACGGGGCCGAGCAAGCGCAGAACGAATCCAGCGAGATTCGTAATCTGGCCGATACCGTGGCGACAGCCCTGGGGCGTTTTAAAGTGTAAAAGTTGATTGTTGTGCTTTGGGTTCGGGCTGATAAGGTTCGGGCCCTTTTTTTTGCTATGACGCTGAAGGTGAGATCAAATTTAGATTTTACAGTCAGCGTATTCGGAGGTTGTAATTCATCCGATGACTATGGTCTAGGGAGTACCGCCTGAAATTGAAGGTCGTATGTTTAGAGAGTTGGGCTTCACTATCAAATACGAGCGTCCTGAAGAGGGGTTTGCTTATCTAATCCTCGATGGCGTAGATCTGAGGCTTGAGGAGGTTGCCGGTAATAACCGTAAATGGATGGCTGGTGAACCAGAGATTCCACTGGATTGTGGTGTTAATCTCCAATAGGACGTGATAGATATAGAATTCCTGTACAGAAACGTAAGCGTCAACTTTCCTGGCAATATCTATTTGGTCTTGGAGTCTAACCCTTATCAATGCGGTGACTCTTTAGCAACTCAAAAGTAATTTTTTATTCCAAATTCGGATGGATATTTGTTCCGATTTTGTCAGGAAATATTTTTATATAACTCATTTGGCGAAGCCTATGATTCGTTGGTGATGAGTTTTCTTTCAAGGTTTTATTTTGTCATGGTTTATTTGTTTCTGGCTTGAGTCTAAGGAAGTATTAAGCCAATTATTTAAATTTCAACTTTAAGGAAAGAAATGAGATTTTTTCTACTGTTTTGTGGTTTTGTTATTTTATCGTTTCAGGTGGCGCTTACCTACGCCTGGGTAGAAACACCAATGCTAAGGATGTTTATAGATACTTTTAATGGTTTGTATGAGGGGGGCATACCGGTCTGGAGTAATATGGCTTTTTCATGGGGTAAGTGGTGGTATTTTACGGCGGCCATGTTGTTGGTAGCGCTAGTGTATGGATTTGTTATCAAAAGACCGGTTTCTTCTTTGTTAATCCTTGTTCTGGCCTCTTTCTTATCCGTAGCTTCTATGCTGTATGCCATGTACCCCATTCATCTGATGATGCAGGTTAGTATCTAGGGCACCTCTGAATGAATCAGAGGTGCCCTAGTCCATATCTTGCTATGAGTACCTTGGGCTGCCTCCGCGCACTTTCTAATTGGCCAGCGGTGTCTTTAGCTCTTCAATCGCCTGGTGTTGGGTTAGAAACACTTGGCCATTAAGCTGTTCTAAAAAATCGGTTTTTTGCAGAAAATCCATCACCGGCCCTTTAACTTCGCTGAGGTTGAAGCTCAGGTTTTGCTCACCCAGTCGCTCGTTGACCGACTCCAGTACTTCCAGCGCGCTCATATCGATTTCGTTCACAGCAGGGCACATCAGGATGATATGTTCGACATCCTGGTTGTCAGCAATCAAGCCGTAGATGCTGTCTTCCAGGTAGGCGGCGTTGGCGAAATACAGACTTTCATCGACTCGCAGCGAAATGATATTCGGGTGGGTCACGACGTCGTGGCGTTTTACGTTGCGGAAGTGCTCGGTGCCGGGTACTTCTCCCACCACGGCCATATGAGGGCGCGAGGTGCGATACAGATGAATCGCTATCGAGACCACAACGCCGCTCAAGACCCCTCGCTCGACCCCAAAAAACAAAGTGATAGCAATGGTGATTGCCAGACCGTAAAAGTCGGAACGGGAGCAGTGCCAGGCGTGGCGGATGGAAGAAAAATCAACCAGCGACAGGACCGCCACAATGATAGCCGCCGCCAGAGTCGCCTGGGGTAAGTAATACAGGTAAGGGGTCAGAAACAGAGCGACGGCGGTGATGCCAAGAGCCGTCAGGATGCTGGCTGCGGGGGTTTCGGCACCGGCATCGAAGTTGACCACCGAGCGGGAAAAACCGCCAGTGACGGGAAATCCGGCGGAGACAGCGGAGGCCACATTGGCGCTGCCAAGGCCGATCAGTTCCTGATTAGGGTCGATCCGTTGGCGTCGTTTGGCGGCCAATGTCTTGCCGACCGATACCGATTCGACGTAACCAATGGTGGAAATTAACAGGGCCGAGGTGGCCAGGCTGGACCAGAGCTCAAAGGAGAAATCCGGTAGTTGCAGCGAGGGTAAGCCTTGCGGAACCGTACCCACAATAGCGACGCCCTGGGCGGCAAAGTCGAACAGATAGGCGGCGACTGTTGTCGCAATCACCACGAAAACGGGGCCGGCCTTAACCAGCTTGTCCGCCAGGTTGTCACCGATGCCGAGTTTCATCAGCGTGGGTTTCAGGTATGTACGAGCCCAGAACAAAAATAACAGCGCCGAAATGCCGACGCCGCAAGTTAGCGGGTTAACCTGGCCCAGTTGTGCAAACAACGTGTGGCCCAGTTCCAGCACGTTGTCACCCTGGGCCTGAATGCCCAGGATATGTTTCAGTTGGCCCAGAGCGATGATAATGCCCGAAGCAGTAATAAAGCCGGCGACCACCGGGTGGGAAAGAAAGTTGGCCAGAAAGCCGAAGCGCAACAAGCCCATCAGAATCAGCATCAGTCCGGACAGCAGCGCCAGAATAATCGCGGCGTTTATGTAGTCGATGGTGCCGGCGTCGCTAAACTTGGAGATCGCCGTTGCCGTCATCAGGGAGACAACGGCTACCGGCCCCACCGACAGGGTGCGGCTGGTGCCGAAGATGGCGTAGGCGATCAGCGGCAAAATGCTGGCATACAACCCCATTTCCGGCGGCACCCCAGCCAGCATGGCATAAGCCAGCGATTGCGGGATTAGCATAACCGTCACAATAATCGCCGCGATCAGATCGCGGGAAAAAATCCCGCGATTATAGCCATGACTCCACTGCAGAATTGGCAGGTAACGCTGCCAGGATGCCGGGCGTATATCAGGCATTGGCTTTGGTGGGTTTAACCATCCACTCCTTTCCTTTTAGCATGGCTTTCCAGTACACCGGTGGTAGCAGTTTCTCTTTCAGCAACCAGGCGGTGTAGCTGGGCTGGGTGCCATCAATCAGCCAGCGCGGGAAGCTGGGTAGCAATTTGCCGCCGTAACCAAATTCGGCCAGGACGATTTTTCCGCGCTCTACCGTCAGCGGACAGGAGCCGTAACCATTATAGTGGCTCACGCCACGGCCCAGCCCCAGATCCTCCAGCACGTTATTGGCCACGATCGGGGCTTGCATGCGTGCCGCCGCTGCCGTTTTTGCGTTGGGTGCATTCATTACATCACCCAGCGACCAGATGTTGTCAAATGTTTTGTGGCGCAACGTATTTTGATCCACGTCGACCCAGCCGGCAGAATCCGCCAGTGGGCTGGATTTGATAAAGTCCGGTGCGCATTGTGGTGGGCAGACATGAATCATATCGAATTCACGGGAGACCTGTTCCACCTTGCCGTCAGTATCGGTTCGGTCGAACCAGGCGGTACGATTTTCACCGTCGATACGGGTCAGGTTATGGCTGAATTTCAGTTGCGCGTTGTACTTCTCGACATAGGACATTAACGCCGGTACATAGTCCTTGACGCCAAAGAGTACGCCACCGGCATTGTAGAATTCGATCTCGATATTGTTGATGCAGTTTGTGCGATACCAGTGGTCCGCCGACAGATACATGGCTTTCTGTGGCGCCCCTGCGCACTTGATGGGCATGGGTGGCTGGGTGAACAGCGCCCGACCGGACTTCAGGTTTTTCACCAGCTCCCAGGTGTAGGGTGCCATGTCGAAACGATAGTTGGAGGTGACGCCGTGCTGGCCAAGGTTTTCCGCCAGGCCTTCGATGCCATGCCAATCCAGTTTGATGCCGGGAGCCACGACCAGGCGCTGGTAGTAAACGGGTTGGCAATTTTCCAGGGTCACCCGGCTGTTATCGGGTTCGAAGGCGGCGACGGCGGCCTTGATCCAGGTGACGCCGGAGGGAATCAATGAAGCCATGGTTTTTACTGTTTGCTGGCGATCAAAAATACCGCCGCCGACCATGGTCCAGCCCGGCTGATAATAATGTACCTCGGCCGGATCAATAATGGCGACCGAGACCTCTTTGTGTCGAGACAGCAGGCTGGAAGCCACGGCGATGCCCGCCGCGCCGCCACCGATAATGACTATGTCGTAGCGTTGCTGGGAGCGTTCGTCGACCGCTTTGCTGGCAGGACTCTGGTAATTACCCATGCGTTTGACGGCGTTGCTCATGTCGTATCCGGCGCTGCGGGCGGCTGATAATATTTCGCTGGCTTTCATCCCCGAACGACCTTGCGCCAGTGACCACAAGGTCATGCTGCGGTTGCCGGTACGGCAATAGGCCAATACCGGTTTACGTGCCTGTTCCAGTGCCTGGTGAAAATCACTCACATCTTCCTCGGATACCTTACCGGACAGTACGGGCAAGTAAACAAAGTCCAGTTGCAGATCTTCGGCCATCTGCGCCACTTCATTCATGTTGGGTTGATCCGAACCTTCACCGTCGGGGCGGTTACAAATAATGGTTTTGATGCCAGAGGCGGCGATGGCGGCGATTTCGCCGGTAAAAATCTGTCCTGCAACGGAAAAGTCAGCGGTTACCTTTTTGATGTCCATTTTATTATCCTTTCAGGTTGGCTGGTTCGGGTCGCTTGCTGAGCGACCCCATAAGGTAGCGAGTAAAACAGAGTCCTTTTAAGAGAAGGCGTTGATCGGCAGTTTTAAAAATGCCAGGCCATTGCTTTCGGGTGCCGGTAAATGGCCGCCGCGCATATTCACTTGCAGGGAAGGCAGGATCAGGTGTGGCATGCCCAGGGTGTTGTCGCGTGTCTCTCGCATCGAGACGAAGTCGCCTTCGCTCACGCCCTGGTGCACATGAATGTTGCTTTCCCGTTCAGCGGCGACCGTCGTTTCGTATTCCACGGCGCGACCGTTGGGGCAGTAATCGTGGCACATAAAGAGTCGGGTCTGGTCGGGCAGGCTGAGCAGGCGATGGATTGACTGGTACAGCACACGAGCATCGCCGCCGGGGAAATCGGCCCGGGCGGTGCCGCCGTCGGGCATAAACAATGTGTCGCCCACAAAGACTGCGTCGCCGATGACATAACTCATGCAGGCGGGCGTGTGACCCGGAGTGTGCATTGCATGGCACGTCATCTGGCCTATATCAAAGCGGTCGCCGTCACTGAAGAGTTGGTCGAACTGGGAGCCGTCCCGGGCAAACTCGGTGCCCTCGTTAAAAATTTTGCCGAAGGTTTCCTGTACGACGCAAATGTTTTGCCCGATTCCCAGCTGGCCTTGCAAGCGCTCCTGCAGGTAGGGAGCGGCCGATAAGTGGTCGGCGTGCACATGGGTTTCCAGAATCCACTGCAGATCCAGATTGTGCTTCACGATGTAGTCGATGATCTGGTCGGCGCCGTCGAAGCTAATGCTGCCCGAGGCGTAGTCGAAGTTCATTACCGAATCGACCACCGCGCAGCCATTGCTGTCGGGGTCTTTGACGATATAAGAGAAAGTGTTGGTCGGCTCGTCAAAAAAGGGTACGACCTGGGGGCAAGTATTGGTGTCTACGGAAATCGTCTCGGGATTGTTCATATCGTCTCTCTCTTTTAATTATTCTTTTGCCCATGAGCGTGCGAGCCTCGAATAGCAAGGGGTGCCGCCAGGTCAAGTTGGGCGCCATGGGCCCGGGTTGTGTAGGTATGGGTAGCGAGATATATGCCAAAACGGTCAGAAATTGTCCGAAGAGCTTAACCAGTTGATTTTTATCAACTAAAAAATGCTGAAAGCTACGCCTTGTCGGCTGTGCCTTGAGCTTGCTCTTAGTCTGTGCCAAATTTGGCATCAATAAAGACAAAAATGGCAGAGGGCTAAGAGATGCAGATCATCGCCAGAGATACCGATCAGGGTATTGCGCGCATGCTGGATGGTTACGAATACCCGGCCATTTTGGTGACGGCGGAGTACCGGATTCTGGCGACCAACGAGCTGTACCGGAAAACTTTTGGTGAAATAGAGCCGGGCGATGGGGCGCGCTGTTATCAGGTGTCCCATGGTTATGACAGGCCTTGCGATCAGGCGGGAGAGGATTGCCCGTTGGCGGCGGCGCAGGCCTCTGGGCAAAAAGAGCGGGTGCTACATATTCATCAGACGCCTCGGGGTAAGGAGCATGTCGATGTAGAGTTGCTCCCCATTCGTGATGAGCAGGACCGGCTGAAGTATTTTGTCGAGCTGCTCAAGCCGGTGCCGATTGCCAGCACAACCTCCAGCATGCAGGCTCTGACTGGCTCCAGTCCGGCCTTTAACAAGATGCTTGAATTGATCTCTCGTGTGGGGCCTAGCGAGGCCTCGGTAGTGTTGCTGGGAGAGTCGGGTACGGGTAAAGAGCTGGCGGCCCATGCCTTGCACCAGATCAGTCCGCGCGCCGACAAGCCGTTGGTTACGCTGGAGTGTTCCGGTCTCACCGAAACCCTGTTTGAAAGCGAGCTGTTTGGTCATATCAAGGGTGCCTTTACTGGGGCCAATTATACTCGGCAGGGGCTGGCGGAGGCGGTGGATGGCGGCACCTTTTTTTTGGATGAGGTGGGGGATATTCCCTACCCCCTGCAGGTCAAGCTGTTGCGATTGATAGAAACCGGCACCTATCGGCCTGTGGGCAGCAGTCAAATAAAGCGCACCGATTTCCGTTTGATCTGTGCGACCCATAAGAATCTGTGGCAGATGGTGGAGGAAGGTAGCTTTCGGGAGGATCTCTATTACCGCATCAACCTGTTCCCGATTCATGTGCCGCCCCTGGATGAGCGAGTCGAAGACATTCCGCAGATTGCCCAATCGTTGTTGGAGCAGCTCTCGGGTGCGAAAAAATATCATCTGACCCAGTCGGCTATGCGCCAGCTCAGTCGTCATCGATACAAAGGTAATATCCGTGAGCTGAAAAATATTCTGTCGTGCGCTACGGTGCTGGCCAACACCAATGTGATCGATCACAGCATCATTGGCGACTGTCTGGAAATCCATCGCAGCAGCCAGAGAATGTCAGAAGCCCCTCTCGACCTTAAGTCCATGGAGCGCAACTACTTGCAGCGCCTGATGCGGGTTTACGATAACGATAAGAAGCGGGTCGCGGAAGTTGCTGGCATAAGTGTGAGATCCTTGTACCGAAAATTGCAGGAAACGCTGGAGTCTGAGGAATCCAGTGGCGTTTTGTTGAATAAATAAATATAGGGTTTCTCTTGAGAGTGAACGTCATGAAACATGAAGTAATTGTATGATGGAAAAAATTCGACAATGGTTTGGCCAGCTTTTTGGCTTTGATGCAAAGGCTGAAGCGCTGCTATGGAGTGCTCATTGGTCTCGTATACTGCAGGATAAAGTTACCTTTTATCGTGCTTTGGATAAGGCAGATAAAGAGCTCTTTGAACAAAGAGTGTTGTTGTTTTTGCAATCCACTCGAATTGAGGCGGGTCAATTTGAGATCACTGATCAAGACCGGTTGCTGGTGGCGGCCAGTGCGATCATTCCGGTATGGGGTTTTCCTAAATGGCATTACTTTAATTTGGCGGCGGTCTATTTGTTACCCGCCGCCTTTAATGATCGCTTTGAGTGTGGTCAGCCCGATTCAGTGATCACGGGTATGGTTGGTACTGGACCTATGGCTGGAAAGATGGCGCTATGCCGATCAGCCTTGCATCAGGGATTTGATAACAGTAAGGATAAACAAAACGTCGGTATTCACGAGTTTGTTCATCTATTGGATATGGCCGATGGTGAATGCGATGGTTATCCCGAGCGGCTAAAAGAGCACGCCTTTTCGATTCCCTGGTTTGAACTGGTCGGGAAGAAAATCAAGGCCATAGAAAGTAACAATAGTAATATCAGGGAGTATGGTGCGACCAATCGTGCAGAGTTTTTTTCGGTCGCGTCTGAGTATTTTTTTGAGCGTCCAGGAATGATGCAGAAGAAACACCCTGAACTCTTCGATCAGCTTTCTAAAATTTATCAGCAGGATGTTGTGCATATTGCTAATGACATCAGGCCCAGAAAAAAGTCCCCTTGCCCCTGCGGTAGCAAGAAGCGATACAAGCACTGCTGTATGCCGGCGGATTGATATGTTGTGCCTTGGGCAACTCCAGTACAATAGAGCACAAAGTGTGTAACTAACCTGTTGCGTTAACAATAAGCAGATAAGGAAGTCAGATGGCCGGTGTAGGGCTTTTAGCATTACTCGATGATATTGCGGCGTTGCTTGATGATGTCGCTATGATGACCAAGGTGGCAGCCAGAAAGACGGCGGGCGTACTCGGGGACGACCTGGCGCTCAATGCTGAACAGGTGTCCGGCATTCGTGCCGAACGCGAATTGCCGGTGGTTTGGGCGGTAGCGAAGGGATCGGCCAAAAATAAATGTATTCTGGTACCGGCGGCGCTACTGATCAGCGCCGTAGCACCCTGGTTGATTACGCCCTTATTAATGCTTGGTGGGGCGTTTCTCTGCTATGAAGGGTTTGAGAAAGTAGCCCATAAATTACTGGCTCATGACGCGGACGAAGCTCGTCAAGAAAAGCTCAAAGCGCTAGCTGACCCGGCTGTGGATATGGTCGAGTTCGAAGCCAAAAAAATTAAAGGGGCTATACGCACTGACTTTATTCTATCGGCGGAAATCATCGTGATTGCCCTGGGCGTTGTGCAGGAACTCGGCCTTGCCACCCAGATCGGTGTGGTGGTGAGTATTGCCGTACTGGTTACCGTAGGGGTCTATGGTGTCGTGGCCGGGATTGTAAAGCTGGATGATGCGGGCCTCTATTTGATGGCGAACAAATCCCTCGGTTTTCAGGGCGATGTGGTGCGTTCACTGGGCCGGGGGATTCTGAGTTGTTGTCCCTATGTACTGAAAACCCTGACTCTCGTGGGTACCGCGGCGATGTTTCTGGTGGGTGGCGGTATTCTGGTCCACGGCTTACCGGGCAGTCATGCGGTTGTTCATTATGTCGAGCAGTTGGCGGCCAGTCTGCCTGTGGCCTCGGGGTTCATTTCTGCTATCACGCCCATTTTGGTTGATGGATTGGTCGGCATAGTCGCAGGAGGCCTTCTGGTATTGGCTGGGCTGTTGTCGCAAAAAGCTGTACAAGCGGTCAAGGGGTAATACACAGGCCAGCAATACTTGGACCTTCTGCCCATTGTATTGTGATTGCTGGCGCTGTTTAATCGGTGCAGGGTTACTTCAAAGCTGCCCAGCTGATAGAGCCGGGCGCGTGTCTGGTCGCCCGGATAGCCATAGAATAATAAGAGGGTATTTCGCCTATGGCGGCGTTAACCGATGAGTCGGTCACACAAGAGTCGCAGCCTGATCCACTGTCAGGCGCCCCGGCGCCTTATCGAATTTTGATTGCCGATGATCACCCTTTGTTTCGTGAAGCTCTGGTGGATTTGATGCAAACCCATTTTGCCGGTGCTGAGATTCTTCAGGCGCCCGACCTCGACAACGCCATGACGATCGCCACTGCGCGCGAAGACCTGGATCTTATACTCCTCGACCTGAATATGCCCGGCATGCAAGGGCTCAATGGGCTGGTGCGGCTGAGTAACGAATCTCCCACGATACCGGTGGTGATTATTTCGGCCGAAGAGGAGAAGAGTGTTGTTCTGCAAGCGATGACCTGCGGAGCGGTCGGATTTATCGTTAAATCCCTGTCCCGGGATGAGATTCTGTCAGCCCTGGATCTGGTGTTGGCGGGGCAGGTATATTTGCCATCGGATGTGATTCGTTCCTCGGCCAGTGGTTCGCGTCATCAGAACCGATCGTCCGGCCATCATGACAGCCAGGTTGACCTGTCGATGCTGAGTAGCCTAACTCGCAGGCAGTTGTTGGTACTGGAGCAACTGGCAACAGGCGATTCTAACAAACAGATTGCCTACAATCTGTCGATTACCGAGGCCACCGTAAAGGTTCATGTGTCTGCTATTTTGCGTAAGTTGCAGGTGACGAATCGTTTACAGGCGGTACTCTACGCTAGCCATATCGATTTTAGCCAACCGATAAAACGCTAGCCAAGGCTATAATCCCTCTTCAACTGCTGAATCAAGTAGATGACGAATCGTTACCTTGAGTTTGGCAGGGCGTACCGGCTTGGTCATCAGTTGATATTTTAAAGCGCGTACTTGCTGTTTTAGCTCGTTACTGTAGTTGGCGGTAATGATCAGTACCGGTGCTTGTATACCGTATTCTTGTGACAGTTTGTCGATTACTCGCAGCCCTGTGTCGCCCTCATCCAGATGGTAATCGGCGATGATCAGGTCTATCTCGGTAGCGGGCTTCAGTTGGGCTATCAGTTCATTGAAATTATGCCCGGTGATGACGGTAAATCCCCACCCCTCCAACAGTAATTTCATGGCCTGGCAAATCGAGGGTTCATTATCGATCACTAGAATCTGCTGCGGGCGAGAATCTGATGTTTGATGATGCTCGTTGGTGCCATTTATAGAAGCGATTGGCGCGCTAGATACATCCGAGTTTGTTTGGGGAAGCTCACCGTAGGGAATTCGTACGGAAAAGCAGGAGCCGACGCCTGGAGTCGAATGCACCGAAATTTCATGGCCGAGCATGGTGGCGATTTTGTCAACGATGGCGAGGCCAAGGCCTAACCCCCGATCCTGCGCTGAATGATCAGGGCTCAATCGATTGAACTCTTCGAAGATGGCCTGTTGCTGTTCCACTTCAATACCACTGCCGGTATCCCACACCTGGATCAGCAAGCCTTGTCGGGTGCGACGACACCCCATAACAATACGACCGCTGTCGGTATAACGTATAGCATTACTGAGAAAGTTTCTGAGGATTCGGGCGAGCAACTGACAGTCGGTAGCAATTATTGCCGTGCTGGGCACCCAATGAAAGTGAAGTTGGCTTTGGGCTGCCTGGGTACGAAATTCGTTGGCCAGGTTTCTAAGCAGATCGTTGGCACAGAAATTATTAATGTCGGGCTGAATGGCTCCGGCATCCAGCTTGGAAATGTCCACCAGGGCTGCGAGCAGAGTTTCTACATCGAGCAGAGAATAGTTGAGCGATTGCACCAGAGCCTGAGTTTTTGCACGCAGGGGATGTTCAAGCAGGGAAGCGGCAAATAAGCGTGCGGCATTCATCGGCTGAAGCAAGTCATGACTTGTGGCGGCGAGAAATTTTGTTTTTGAATGATTGGCCTGTTCGGCTTCTTTTTTTGCTTCCAGCAAGTGATGCTGAATGATTTTTCTTTCCCCGATCTCTTGCCGCAATTGTTCGTTAACCGTTGTGAGTGCGTCAGTTTGTTCTCTTACTTGTTCGGCCAGGAAGACCGCGTGTTCGAAATTGCCATAGGCACCTTGGTGAAGGCTTGGGCCTGCTTCAACCCGTTCGATGAGGGCCTTGTTGATGATCTTTAGTCGGGCGTTTTCCACCATGACTTGTTCAAGCTGCTGCTGCAAACTTTGCTGTCGCTTTTTTGTGTGTGGCGATTCCATGGATGAGGGCTTATCAGTGCTCATTGTCGGACCTGCCCAGTGCGACCCCGGTAAAGGTCTGGTTAAGGTGCATGCCGTTAAACTGTTCTCCGTAGGTATTAAAGCCGATCACATTGTATTGGCGTAAGACGGCTGACACCGATTCATTCAGGTCGCGCTCATCGGCCTCCAGGCGGCGAAAAATACAGTCGTATCCGATCACCAGTTGGGGCGCTCCGACCCGTCGAGTGATGTCGGTAAAGAGTTGCTTGAGCCCATTTACCAAATCACCGCACTGGGAGCGCGTCAATACGATGCCGTTTTCCACGGCGCAATAAAAGGTAAGGCTCAGGTCGTCGTTAACTTTTTGGATCGCCCGAGGGTAAAACGTGTCGCCGATTTTTACCGATAGGGGATTGAGGGCAAAGATACGGGAATTCAACTGATCGACGGATACATCGAGGGAGCGCGCATACTCTTCGGCGGCGGGGGCGGCGTTAAACTCGATAACCCGGCGTTTGTTAATGTCGGCTGCGGTTATCACCAGTTTTTCGTTGGTGCTTTGCAAATGATCGATGCTGAATACCTCAAAGCTGCAGCGGCTGTTGAGCAATAATAAAATGGCAGCATCGGAATGAAATTTCCCCTCGTAATAGACCTGAGTGTCATTGAAATGAAGATCGTCTCCGGCAGAGCCACCCAGTAGGGGAATGCTGCCCAAGTGAGCGTTCAAAACGGTGAGTAGTTGTTCCTCTCGAACGGATAATCCATCCAGCAGGGTCAGGGCAAAGGAGTTGCCTGCAAGGGGAGCCACTTGGCGTCGCCGGCAGCGATCGAGCATGCCGTGCACCAGGGATTGGGCATCCAGAAAGCTGAAGTCGGACAGGTTGTTGACTAACGAAGCCTCAATAGTGAAGTCTTTGGCGTTGAAAGCAATGGCAGTAATGCTGCCTCGGGTATAGCCTTGTGAGCAGAGTTCACCGGCAGTCGTACAACCCACCAGTGGGATGTCATCAAATTGCTTCTGTAGCGCCAGGGACAAAGCCCCAAGATCATATTCGGTCGAGCAAAAAAATAACACCATGCCCAGCGGCTCTACCGCCAATTCTCGGTACAGGTGCTCAACGGCAGTGGTGACATCATTGTGATGGCTTTGGCTGTAGCGAACGGCGATACCTGATTCGTCTGATGTTATTGGCGGTGTGGCCAATCTCTGGTCTCCTTGAGAAAAGAGTTCATTGTCTGATGCTAACCTCATTTTTATATCCCAATAGGCGCTGGAAGGAAACAGCAACTCTATTAGCCATGTAACGAACAGATCCGGTTTGGATACCTGGAATGATGGGCACAAAAAAACCTGGCCGTGGCGACCAGGTATGGCAATGGGACCATGAATGCAGAGCGACTCCGGGTTACAGAGTAGCGCTCTCAGGGAAGAGTTGCCTTAATCAGAATGGTCTGAGGGTTCTCCCTGACATCCTTGTCGAAGAGAACAGGGTAGCCGCCAAGCTTTGGTTGGCTAGGCGAGGTTAGAAAAAGCCCAGCGGGCTGGTGTTATAGCTGACCAGCAGGTTTTTGGTTTGCTGGTAGTGATCGAGCATCATCTTGTGGTTCTCTCGGCCTACGCCGGATTTTTTATAACCACCAAATGCCGAATGGGCTGGGTAAGCGTGATAACAATTGGTCCAGACACGGCCGGCTTCCAGTGCCCGTCCGACCCGATATGCGCGATTCATATCGCGAGTCCAGAGGCCCGCGCCCAGACCAAATTCGGAATCATTGGCAATGGCGATGGCATCGGCTTCGTCCTTAAAAGTGGTGACGCTGATGACCGGACCGAAGATCTCTTCCTGGAACACACGCATGGAATTGTCACCCTTGAAGATGGTGGGTTCGATGTAGAAACCGCCACCGAGTTTATCGTCCAGCTTGGCCATATTGCCGCCGACCAGCACTTCGGCACCTTCCTGCTTGCCGATTTCCAGATAGGTCATGATGCGATCGAACTGTTCCTGGGAAACCTGGGCACCGACCATGGTTTCGGTATCCAGGGGGTTGCCCCGCTTGATCTGACTGATGCGGTCGATCACCAGGGCAATAAACCGGTCATAGATCGATTCCTGCACCAGCAGGCGTGATGGACAGGTACAAACCTCTCCCTGGTTGAAAAATGCCAGTACGGCCCCTTCTACACACTTGCTCAGGTAATCCTCTTCGTAATCCATGACGTCTTCGAAGTAGAGGTTGGGGGACTTGCCACCCAGTTCGACCGTAGAAGGAATAATATTCTCGGCCGCACATTTCATGATATGGCTACCCACCGGGGTGGAACCGGTAAAGGCCACCTTGCTGATACGCTTGCTGGTGGCCAGGGCTTCGCCCACTTCTTCGCCAAAGCCCTGCACCACGTTGAGTACGCCGGCGGGCAGCAGGTCGCCAATAATTTCTACCAGCAACATGATCGACATAGGGGTTTGTTCGGCGGGCTTAAGTATTACGCAGTTACCAGTAGCCAGGGCGGGGGCCAGTTTCCAGGCCGCCATCAGTAGGGGAAAGTTCCAGGGAATGATTTGTCCCACCACCCCAAGCGGTTCGTGGAAATGATAGGTGGCGGTGTGTTCGTCCAGCTCGGCCGCACTGCCTTCCTGGGAGCGGATGCAGCCAGCAAAATAACGGAAGTGATCTGCTGCCAGAGGGACATCGGCTGCCAGAGTTTCTCGGACACCCTTGCCGTTATCCCAGGCATCGGTAACTGCCAGGCGCTCCAGGTTCTCCTCGATACGGTCGGCAATTTTAAGCAGAATATTGGACCGTTCGGTGACTGAGGTTTTGCCCCAGGCGTTTTTGGCTGCATGAGCTGCGTCTAGCGCGAGTTCAATGTCGGCAGCGCTGGAACGAGGGATTTCGGCAATGACTTCACCGGTGACCGGGGTGGTATTGGTGAAGTACTGGCCTTCGACTGGGGCAATAAATTCACCGCCAATGTAGTTGCCATAGCGTTCTTTGAAGGAGATGAGGGAGCCTTCGGAACCGGGATTTGCGTAAATCATATTGGAGTACCTTGTGTCTTTTTATTGTTGTGGGCAGGTGCTGCGTGCCGCGCTATAGGGATCCATATCAGTCTGAACCTGGTGCGATCAGTCAAGCAGGATCGGGAGTCAACTTCAGGTTACGAAGAGGTCGCAAAAGGAGACATAGTACTTTGGCGGCAGAAATCTAACGCTTTAGTCGAAGATAAAGGGGGTGAAGCTATTCGACTTTAGTGAAAACCAGCGCCGAGTTTGTAGACCCCTGATCAAGGGTTGGGTAATGTGAATTAACTACTAGGATGGATTCTTTAACTGTTTATATCTATTGGAGATAATAAGGCAGTTCTTTATTTCAAGGAAGCCAAATAAAAAACTCAGGTGTGCTTTATGAGTCAAGAGCGACGGTTTTCTGAAGAAGAGATTTTGCTTTCTACCACCGATTTAGACAGTCGGATTAAATACGCCAATAAACATTTTTGTGACATCGCGGGTTATACCCTGGAGGAGATGGTCGGCAATCCGCACAATATGGTTCGTCATGCGGATATGCCCAAAGCGGCCTTTAAAGACCTATGGTCTTTTATCCAGTCGGGCAGTTCCTGGATGGGCCCGGTCAAAAACCGTTGCAAAAACGGTGATTATTATTGGGTGAACGCCTTTGTCACACCGATCAGAAATGAAGAAGGCAAGGTCCATGAATATCAGTCGGTCCGAACCTGCCCTGACCGAGTAGTTGTAGACCGAGCCGAGAAAGTCTACCAACAGCTCAATGCTGGACGGGCGCCGTTGGCCTTGAAGTATCGAACGGATGCAACCCTCTGGGTGTTTGTCGCTTTGTGGCTGCTAAGCCTGTTGTCGTTATCGTCGTTGTTGGTGTCGAGCCCGCTTTGGTTGAGTCTGCCGATGGCTCTGATCTCGTTGTCAGCAACGGCTATTTACGGCCTGTGGCGGCAAAAGTACAGGCATGTTGTTAACGAGGCTAAATCGATTTTTAACAATCCGTTAATGAGCTATCTGTACTCAGGCAATAACGACGATATAGGCTCGGTTAATCTGGCAATACAGATGCGCAGGGCGGAATTGAATGCCATCGTGGGACGGGTGGGAGATGATTCCGCCGCCATTACCGAAACAGCGTTAATGTCGGCCCAGCGTGGTTCGGACGTGGAACAGATACTCACCGACCAGAAGAGTGAAACTGACCAGGTGGCGACCGCCATAAATCAGATGTCGGCGACCATTCAAGAGATAGCTCAGGTTGTGACCCGAGCCTCCGGCGCCGCCCAGCAGGGCCTGGATATCAGCCAACAAAGTCAGGGAGTGGTGTCCAAAACCATTGAATCCATACACGAACTGTCGGGCCAGTTAACGGAAGTGGAGAAGGCGATCACTCGATTGATCAATGGCAGTAATACCATTGGTACCGTGCTGGGTGAGATCAGTAGCATTGCCGACCAAACCAATCTGTTGGCATTGAATGCAGCGATTGAGGCGGCCCGAGCCGGGGAGCAAGGGCGTGGTTTTGCTGTGGTGGCCGAAGAGGTTCGAGCGTTGGCGATGCGTTCCCAACAGTCGACTGAAGAGATCGGCAAATTACTCAGCCAATTGCGGGTTGAATCGGATGCGGCCACCAAAGCCATGTCAAAAGGAAATGAACTGTCCCAGTCCTGTGTCAGTTTTGCCGGAGAAACCGAGCAATCCTTGCAGAATATTTCCACCGAGGTTACTGAACTGGCCGATCTCAGTGCGCAAATTGCGACTGCGGTGGAAGAGCAGTCTGTGGTGGCAGAACAGGTTAACCAGAATATCGTTTCTATCAGTGATATGTCATCCAAGAGTGAAGAGCATAGTCAGGAAGCCGTTGCACTGAGTCAGGGACTGCTGAACCGTTTGAATGACCAACATAGTCTGGTCAATCAGTTTAGAAGCTAATCATTATAGGTAGAGTATGGCCTCAATCCATACTCTGCCGCCTGATCTTTCCGGCTGCTTTAATACAAATTTCATAGGTGATTTTAGAGTCCGTCAAAGCAAAATTCCCTGGATTAAGACAATGCCATTAAACGCTATCAAGATAATAACTTGTGCTAGGGTTAGTGGGTCGAACCCGAAAAAGCCAAGAGGAAACCTATGGATTCGGAGCAGGCCACAGACTCGGTTTTTAAGCGCTTACTGAATAGGGCTAGCAATAACCGATTACTGGTTATTGTTCTATTGGTGCTGGGTTATGTCTATCCCCTGGGCTGTTATCTGATGTGGCGGGGTAAACACTTTAACCGCAATATTCGCTGGGCTGTAACAGCGCTTATGATCGTAAGATTTGTGGTGGTACTGCTGTTAACCAGCCAATCTGGCAACATACAATCGGAGGATGGGTATTATGAGAGCTCTGGTTGTAGCGAAGTGTTGGTAGAGGGGAATTGTACCTATTATCGGGATTCAAACTGTGCCGTGATTGCTCGCCACTGCGAATAAACTAGTGGGCCGACAGGATGTGGTTATTGATTGGTACGTCGATTATTTTTCATGTTTACAATCGCCTTAGGAAGGAATTATGCCAATAACGGGAGAATGCTTTTGTGGCAGCATTCGGTATCAGGTTGAGGGTGAGCTAAGAGATGCACGATCCTGCCACTGCTCTCGCTGCCGAAAAGCCTTTAGTTCTCAGGCATCCGCTTATGCCCTGATCGATGCGGACCGTTTTACATGGTTGCAGGGCGAAGAGCTACTTAGTCGCTATAACTCCCAGCAAGATTTTGGTCTGCAGTTTTGTCGTCGATGTGGGTCTACCTTATGCGGCACTTATAAAGGCGCTGTGCACGGGGTAACCCTGGGTTGCGTCAACGGCGATCCCAAGGTAGCCATTGGCTATCATATCTTCGTGGGATCCAGGGCGTCCTGGGAAATAATGCCGGATGGGGTCGTCGCTTACGATGAGAGTGCACCGCAGGATTAGAACCAGTAGCTTTCTTGTTAAAGTGACTGAAGGGCGCAGCAATTAAAAAAACCGGCCAAAAGAAAATCCAGTGGCCGGTGATTATTCATGTGTTCACTGTTAATGACTAATGGAGCCGTCTAGCTCATCAGGAAGTTCGGCATTGTCTTCAGCAGGGAATAGCGCCAGATCTCGCACGTTTTTCTGTGCGGCTATGGCGGCAAATAAGCTGAGTGTGAAGGACATGGCATAGAAACCTTTTTCGCTAAGTTCCAGGGTGGCATTCCAGAGGCCAACGCTGAGCAGTAGTATTGAGGCAGCCAGAGATACCGTACAGAGTGTATAGTAAATGCCAGTCACGGGAAGCCCTTCAATTTTATCCCGTACCGTTTTTTGCAACGAGACGGCTGAAAATAAACCGAACATAAGAATGGTCAGATAGTAGCCTTTTTCATTCAGCTCCATATTGGCGTTCCATAAACCCAACAGGTAGGCTGCAACTCCTACACCCAAGGCTGCCCAGGAGGCACCGACAAAGGCGGGAGTAGGTTTGCTGATGGTGTTATTTGTCATTTTTAAACTCCTTTTTGGGGATAAGCTTGTGCGTACGATGCAATTCCATAGTGCATCTAATATCCCGTTATTCTGTTCATAATTTTTGGCGTTTTCGGATCGCCAAAAATTTAACAACGTTCGTTTGCATGAAATCTAACACTGTAATTTATTAGTGCTCGGTCAGCACTGGAACCTTTATGCCAGCTCGCCAGTCTGTTGTACAAATCTATTAGGTGTCCATTGCGAGTGGTTTTGTAACATTAAGGCACCTTTGATTAATGCGAATGTGCTCTGGCTTACAGGCGAATTCAGAGTCGCGGCACGCCTTTGCCGTAAGGTCGAGACCTTTCAAGAAGGCGTAACAAAGAGTC
>NZ_JAKSDZ010000044.1 GCF_023509475.1 Aestuariirhabdus haliotis
GTTCAGGTCTCGACATGAACGGCGAGCTTCGCCTTGATAAAAACCATTTTAGGATCCGCAGAGATCTATCCGAATTAATCAGAGGTGCCCTAGGTGCCCTAACATTACCTTAGCTTCTATGTGCCCTTTATGTGTGCAAATGCTTGCACTGAGTTGGCGGCGCAGCCCCATTATGGTGATTTCTTTCGAGTGACTTTTTCCCCTGAAAGCATTAACTAAGCCGATGAGGGGTAGAAAACCTGCGGTTAAATGACGAAATGCAATCAATTGAAGGATTTTAGTCACACAATCGCTGCATTTTCACAAGTTGGCAAAGTTGCTGCTTTATAGCACATCAGCAAAAAGAAATGAGAAGCAAATGCGGAACTGCGGCAATCGAGGGCGTTTCAGACTGCGGGATTGTCACAGCACCGGAATTCAATAATCAACGAGAGCAGCGATGTTCTGGATGAAGGGGGTGATGTCATGGGTACAGAGCGAAGTCTTTCTGTGTTGATTTTCACTGATCTGGATGGTTGCTTGCTCGACCATGACGGCTATAGCTATGCCGCCAGTGCCGTAACCCTGGAAGCGCTTCGAAACAATGTACCCATTATCATTAATTCCAGTAAGACCTTTAGTGAAATTGAGCAGCTTGTAGTAGAGCTGGGCCTGAATACACCTTTTATTTTCGAAAATGGTTCTGCCATTGCGTTTCCCCAGAACTGGAATCCTTCTCTTCCCGCCAGTACTTACCCTTATAAAAACTGGATGATCTTGTCTCTGGCGAGACCCAGGGAGTTACTACTGCATCGCTTGAACCAGTTGGCCTCAGGGTATCGTTTTCAGGGGTTTGCCGAGTTATCGCTGGCATCCTTGATGGAATTAACCGGACTGACTGAGGCGGCAGCACTGCAAGCAAAGCAGCGACTCTTTACCGAACCTCTGTACTGGCAAGACAGTGAGTCACACTTGGCAGCCATCGCCAGGGAGCTGGAGCCCGATGGGCTTCGTATTATCCGCGGTGGACGTTTTGTGCACGTGATGGATTCTGTTGATAAAGCCATCGCGATGCGTACCTTGCAAATCATGCTGGAGCAGAACAATGGAGCGACCTATCAAACGGTTGCATTGGGTGATAGTGACAATGATCGGCGCATGCTGGCAAGTGCCGATTATGCCTGCGTAGTGCGTAAATCGGACGGGACTTATCTGGATCTGGGCTCTCATTCAAAAACCTTACGCAGTGATTCAGCGGGTTCTGCTGGATGGAATGAATGTATCACAGCGCTGATACAGCAAGGCGTTATTAACAGCGGAGATTATCATGGGTGATTTTTATCAGAACGGCATTATTACCACGCTGCATAATTTATGTGACAGGCCTCTGGAGCAATTAGAAGAGGAATTACATCGGTTTTCAAGGTCTCGACCCATGGCCCTGGTGTTACCCTCGTTATTTTCTGAGTTGGAGGGGGATGCCCTAAAAAATATTGTATCCCATGTTCGCAACGCCTCGTATCTCAGTCAAATTGTGGTTGGGCTGGATCGTGCGAATGAAGAGCAGTTTCAGTTTGCACAGCAGTATTTTTCCCTTTTTCCGCAGCACTTTCGTATTCTCTGGAATGATGGGCCTCGCTTACGTGAAGTCGATGCGCTTTTGCAAAAAGAGGGGCTGGCACCCAGAGAAATGGGCAAGGGTCGCAATGTATGGTATTGCTTTGGCTATATTCTTGCTTCAGGGAAAGCGCGAGCCGTCGCACTGCACGATTGTGATGTGCTGACCTATACCCCCGAAATGCTGGCGCGTCTGATCTATCCGGTGGCAAATCCAGCTTTCAGTTATGAGTTTTGTAAAGGTTATTATGCACGGGTCGGGAATAATAAAATAAATGGCCGTGTAAGCCGATTATTAGTCACGCCTTTGATTCGCGCCTTGAAATGCGTTTGCGGGTATTCCGATTATCTCGAGTATCTCGACAGTTACCGTTATCCGCTGGCGGGCGAATTTTCGTTCCAGGTCGATGTACTGAATGACTTACGCATTCCTTCAGACTGGGGACTGGAAATTGGTGTTCTCTCTGAAATGAAGCGTAATTATGCGACTAACCGTATCTGCCAGGTGGATATTGCCGATGTCTATGATCACAAGCATCAGCCGCTCTCCCCAGAAGACGCTAGTAGAGGCTTGAGTAAGATGAGTCATGATATTTCCAAGGCCATTTTTCGAAAGCTAGCAACCAATGGGGAGGTTTTCTCCAGTGAGCGATTTCGTACCATCAAGGCGACCTACTACCGTATTGCCCTCGATTTTATCGATACTTACTACAATGATGCGCGCATCAATGGCCTGGCTTTTGATCGCCACGATGAAGAGGAAGCGGTGGAACTCTTTGCCAGAAATATAATGGAAGCCGGTAATTATTTTCTGGAAAATCCGATGGAGAAGCCTTTTATCCCCAGTTGGAATCGTGTTATTTCAGCTCAACCGGATATTCTTGAACGTCTTTATGAGGCCGTCGAAGCAGACCACAGAGAGGTTTGTGGGCTATGAGTTTTTTCTCCCTGCGGGGGCGAGTCCAGGAGCATTTACGACATATCTATCAGGACCAGGACCGATCGCAGCTGAAAGACTTCGGACAACGCTTGCTGGATGTCATGGAATTAAGTGGTGAGGCGCCGTTTGTTGGTCAGGGTGTTGAGCAAAGCAGTGGTTGGAGCTCTTCGGATGCCTTTCTGATTACCTACGGTGACAGTCTGTACAAAGAGGGTGAAAAACCCTTGCACAGCTTGCGATCTTTTCTTTATAAGGAGCTGCGTGGGGTTATCAACAATGTCCATATTTTACCGTTTTTTCCCTACACATCAGATGATGGTTTCTCGGTTTTGGACTTTACCCGTGTCAATGAAACGCTAGGGGACTGGGATGATATAGAAAGTATTGCCAGTGAGTTCAGTTTAATGTCGGATCTGGTGATTAATCACACCTCGGCTCGTAGCCCCTGGTTTGTCAATTTCGAACAAGGAAAAGACCCCGGGAAGGATTATTTTATTTGCTGCGATCCAGATACCGATCTCAGCCGAGTGGTTAGACCCAGAGCCAGCGAGCTATTACGACCGGTCGAAACGGTCCATGGTGTTCGCTATGTCTGGTGTACTTTTAGCCATGATCAGGTAGATCTGAATTTTGCCAATCCCGATGTGTTGCTTGAGTTCGTGAGAATTATTCGACTTTATCTAGACAAGGGGGTGCGGGTTTTCCGTCTCGATGCTATTGCATTTTTATGGAAAGAGCCAGGTACCGACTGCCTGCACCGTCCGCAGACCCATGAAATTGTACGTCTGTTGAGAACCCTGATCTTGCATGCCGAGTCTAGGGCGTTATTGGTTACAGAAACCAATGTGCCGAATCGGGAAAATCTTTCCTATTTTGGTAATGGCAACGAAGCACACATGGTGTACAACTTCCCCTTGCCGCCTTTGTTATTGCACACTTTTTTCGCTGGTGATTGTCATCATCTCACCGAATGGCTGATGAGCATGCCAGCGCCTCCTTTGGGATCAACTTACTTTAACTTCATTGCTTCGCATGATGGTATCGGTTTACGCCCCGTTGAAGGTATTCTCGATGACCTTGAGCGAGACCGTATGGTGGCCATGGTAGAGCAGCTGGGTGGGCGGGTCAGCGTGAGAAAACTGGAAGGGGAGGTGATACCCTATGAACTCAATATCTCACTGTTCGATGCCTTGTCCGGAAACTATCAGGGGTGTGACCAATGGCAGTTAGAGCGCTTTATCTGCGTCCATACTCTGATGATGTCCTTGATGGGAATCCCGGCGTTCTATATTCATAGTCTGTTGGCTACCACCAATGATTATGATCGCTTGCAACACAGCGGCAATGCTCGGGCGATCAATCGACACCGCTGGGACATGGATGATCTCAAGTGTCTCCTGGATAATCCTGAAAGCCCTCAGCGACAGGTGTTGGATCGCCTGAAAGCCCTGTTGGCCATTCGACAGCAACAACCCGCTCTTCATCCCAACGCCAGCCAGTATGTGTTGCATCTTGGGCCAGCAGTGTTTGGAGTATGGCGCCAGAGCCTCAGCCATCAGCAGACGTTGTTTGCACTTAACAATGTCACCGATCGTGTGCAACGGGTCAACTTGCACAGTGTCAATCTGGACGCTGTAACGAAATGGCATGACCTGCTGAGCGGGGAGGTGATTCAAGAGCAGCAAACCAGTATCGAGCTACAGCCCTACCAGTCAGTCTGGTTAAGGCACCTCTGATTAATTCGGATAGATCTCTGCGGATCCTGAAATGGTTTTTATCAAGGCGAAGCCCTTGTTTATGTCCAGACCTGAACAAGGGCTTCAACACCGAGAAAAACCATTTTAGGACTGCCCTACGGTGCTTTCAGGCGAACCCAGATTCTTTGTTACGCCTTTTTGAAAGGTCTGGACCTTACTGCAAAGGCGTGCCGCGATTCTGGATTCATCTGAAAGCCAGAGTTCATCTGAATTAATCAGAGGTGCCTTAAGCAATTGATTGCGGATAAATAGTACTCAGCTATCGCGGTGTGTTCTATATTGTTAGAGCACCCTTGATTAATACGCAAAAAGGCCCGCTTTGTTGTTTAAATCCTACAGGATAAGCCTTCAAAGGCTTTTCCCGATGTAATGATTTTTCGCTGGGGCCGATGTGGGCAGTGGACTTCGCTGTACTGAGCTTTACTTTCGCCCGTCGTAGCGTCCTGTTTGATTTAATCAAGATGCCCTGAAAAGGACTTGCGACTTTTGACTATCCGCTTATTTTAGGCGGTGGGTGGCTCGGATGAGGTTAAGGCAATACCAATCTAAGTGAGTTTTTCAGGTGGATTCCGATCCTTACAATCACTGCGACGCTGATGTTGGTTAGTCACGGGAGTACCACGTAATTCTCTGTCGCCATGGTAATGCTTTGAAGTCTGGAATACAGACCCTCAGTGAGGAGAATGCATGGAAACAGTCACGTTATTCGAATGGTTGGTCGGTGCTATTTTTGTCGGAGTGAATGCATATCGTCGCTACAATACGCCTGCGACTAACCGTGAATCGACAACGTTTCAAAATTTCAGCATCTATTTTCTGTTTTACCTGATGTCGGTGCTAACGATCTATGTTTTTTGTGGAGCCTTGTTTGATAGTTCTCCCGAAACTATTGGTGCCCTCTATGGGCTTTTTACCGGTCAGCTAAATGCTACCCTGCCGGATGAATTTGCCAAACTTAGTGCTCCCATGGTGTCTGCGCTGTTTCTTACTACGTTATTGCCCTCGTTGCCCTGGTTATCGCGATACGACAAAGCACTGTTAAACGCTTTTTGGGATCGGGGACATATTCCCTACCATGTACAAAAAATGGCGGCGGCCATGCGTCGGGCGCCCTTTAATTTTTCCCCTCGCCAAAGTAAGCAGCTGCGCAAACAATGCCTGGCGATGGGGGTCGAGTATGACAATTTGAAACTGGTATCGGCGGGAGATCTTGATTACCGGTGGGCAAGAATCAACGCCTTGATCGATAGTATCGAAGAGTGGCAGCAGGATGACTCCGGTCGCTTGCGCCGTTTTATGGAAGAGCACAGCGAAGAGTTGGGAATACTGCTGGAAACCCGAGACGACCTCAACGCTGAATATATTAGTGTTCGATCAGAGTCCGTTGAGAGCAATTTGACAGAAAAAATTATCAAGATTATTGATAAGTCGATTGTAGACCTTTTTCGTAGTGCGACGGTATTAGCTGCCAAGGCCTGTTGTGTGGCCGAGCTGTCGGAAAGCGGGCGAAGCTCCCGTATCACCCAGCTAGGGTTTGAAGGCGGAACCAAGGGCTTCGACCGCCTCTTACCCAGTCAGGTTGCGGCTGCTCTAATGGCAATTTTATTTACCTTTTTACTGGTCTCACTGGCCCAGGAATTGGGCAAGCCAGTTGAGTTCAGACGCTTTGGCAGTGTTGGTTTTATGACCTTCCTGATGTTTTTTACCTACGGCTCGGCCTTGACGATTGCGCTGGATTTAAAACGTCGGGTCGGCATGGGATACAACGAATTGACCCGCCAGCGCTCCTGGTTGGGTTATGTCGCCGTCGGTTGTGTGACCGCACTCAGTTGGTTTCTGGTGACGGCCAGTTTTCGTTACATCGTGCAGATGTTGTCGGGGGTGGATACAGCAACGAATCTGGATCGAGTATTGACCAATCTCAGTTGGAGTTTTCCCTACGCGCTACAGTCGGTGGCACTGGCGGTTTCTATCTCCTGGATTCTTGACTATCACCAGAGTCGAGGATTAAGAGGGCGCTTGAATTTTATGCAGCGCTTGATTGATGTCAGCATTGCGATGGCGGCACTGGCGTTGACGTCTGTGGTGGCATTTTACTGGATGGAGGGACTGGGCTGGTTTGAGGGGCATGGTACCAAAGAACCCCAGTTTCAGGGGAAAACGCATATTGGCTGGTTTGTGGCAAAAAGTGTGGCCGTTGCGGCCGTGGTGGGTTGGTTGGTGCCTATGTGGTTTTACATCAACCGTTCCAAAGCGCCGGACCAGATAGCGGGCCGGTTGATTGTGATGAACAAGAAAGGCTTGTCTCGAGAAATTCGTAACCTGGCGCCTAATCAGCTGGTTGAAGCTGTCGCCGCAGTGGGTGCGTCAATGGCGGTGATCGATGACGATGTCAGTCGTAGTGAGGAGGATGTCTATCAAATTATTTGTGGTCACCTTGCTGGGCTGGCAAATTCGGATGTCGATATTGACGCAGCGGGGAAAGAGTTCAGTCATTGCCTGTCCTTGCTCGAGCAAAACAAACTGGACCTCGAAGCGCGCCTGAAAGACTTGAAACACCTGCCTCTGCTCTCATCGTTAATGCCTTTCGTCGCTTCTTCCATCGCATTTGCCGATGGTGTCTATATGGATCAGGAGCGAGAACTGGTGGATAGAATCAAAAAACTGGTTCATACCAGTGAGCTGACCTAAGCCTCCATGCTTGTTGTGTTTATACGTAGGGCTTACTCGCTGGTTTCATAAAAGGTGAGTAAGGCTATTAATCATATATGTCAGTGTTGGTCATCACTTTTCTCCTGGTAACCTGGTTCTGCATGCCCTGTGCAATCCTCGCTACCTAAATAGTCAGTAATATGGCATCGTCTAATCACTATCTTCTCCATGCCCGGATGGGAATACTCTATGTCGAACTTGCCTCATATTAGTGAACAGGCACTGCTGTCACTCAATCTGTCTGCTGCTGAGGTGACTGAGAGTATTGTGACTATGCTACAGCAACAAGACCAGGGGAGGGCCTGGAGCGCGCCTAAATCGACATTGTTACCTGGCGACGGACGTTACCTGATGTCGACACTGGCGGTATCTGATGCGGACAGGTTGATGACGGTGAAATCTTTGGTCGTAAATCCGCACAATCCTCAATCGGGATTGCCAGCGATTAACTCATTGGTAAGCCTGCAAGACAGCTATACCGGGGTTCCTCTGGCCACATTGGATGGTAACTGGATTACTGCCATTCGTACGGCGGGGCTCAGTGCAGTTGCTGCCCGATATCTTGCTGACCCGACATCTTCTGTGATGGCCTTCATCGGTTGCGGGGTTCAAGCCCAAAGCCATCTAAAGCTGTTTGCCGAATTGTTTCCCCTTACCGAGATCAGGGCTTTTGGCCGAGGCGAACACAACCGTCAGCGGCTATGCCAGAGTGCGAAGGCTATGGGGTTACAAAGCAGGGTCTGCGTTACAGTACCGGAGGCGATGGAGGGGGCGGATATAGTGGTGAGCTCGGTGACGCTGGATGTCACCATGGAGCCCTTTGCCGATGCCCGCTGGTTGAAGCCTGGTGCATTTGCCGCCATTACCGATCTTTGTTTACCCTGGATGCCTGAAGGGTTGGGGAGCTTTGATCGTATTGTGATTGATGATCTGGTGCAGGAAGCCGTCGCTGAACAGAAAATGCTGGATGAAGCCCTGGTCTGGGGAGACCTTGGTCAGTTAGTGAAAACACAGGTACAGTCTGGCACGGGGACTTTCGAGGGGCCTACGGCATTTGCTTTTCGAGGTTTGGCGTTAGGGGACCTGGCCTTGGCGGCACTGGCATGGCGACGATTTAAACAGTAATGGAAAGCGCTGGCGATTCTAATCAGGGCGCTAGTGATCTCAGACTCTGGAGAGCTACGACCCATTTGCGGCCTATTGGTATGGTTTGTTCGGGGGCTTTGCGAGGCGATGACCTTGCTGTATCCTGCGGCATCCCGTTGTAGGGGTGATTGATCAACAATTATTACAAGCCGTTTGGGGGGGACCGCCGCATGAACCGGAAAATGCTGAAATCCAAGATACATCGAGCCACTGTTACGGGAGCCGATCTGCACTATGAGGGCAGCGTGACCATCGACCTGGATCTGCTCGAAGCGGCCGATATTCTGCCTTACGAAGCGGTTGATATCTGGAATGTGAATCAGGGTACCCGTTTTCAGACTTACGCCATAGAAGGCCAGCGTGGCAGTGGCACGATCTGTATCAACGGTGCGGCAGCGCGCCATGTTTCGCCGGGAGATCTGGTTATCATTGCCAGCTGGTTGGAAATGGATCACGAACTGGCCCGTAAATATGAGCCCAAGCTGGTGTTTGTCGACGACAGAAACCAGCAAACCTCTCAGGATACCGAAACCGGAGGTCAATCCGAATTGGCCAAAGCGATCTGATACAAGGGTTTGTCGGCTGGCTACGTATCAGAGTGTCGTTTTCATTTTGTTGATGAGCAGGTTGAAGACTTTAATACGCTAAATTAATAGTTGTTGTGGCATCTGGTACGAAAAACGACTCTATGCCACCTGTTTCGGAGATAAACTGGCGATCAGGCCTTGTTGCATTGGTGAACTTCACAAGCCGGAACAGGGGTAAGGTTTCATTGACGAAATTGCTCATATTGGCAATCGGTGAATATGACGCCTCACAAGCAAAGTTATCAACGTGACGGAACTTAGGGCTCCTCTGATTAATTCAGATAGATCTCTGCGGTTCCTGAAAATGGTTTTTATCGAGGTGAAGCTCGCCGTTCATGTCGAGACCTGGACAAGGGCTTCAACACCGGGAAAAACCATTTTCAGGGCCGCTCTACGAGGCTATCGGGCGAATCCCGCCTTTTTGAAAGGTCTCGACCTTACTGCAAAGGCATGTCGCGATTCTGGATTCGCCTGAAAACCAGAGTTCATCTGAATTAATCAGTGTTGCCTTAGTCTTGATAACGTTCTTCCGCATCTTGCACAGTTTTCCGCGTATCGGCATCCTCTGTTGCGCGACGTTCGTCAGCATCTTGTATCTGTTTGCGAGCGTCGGCATCCTGCACTGTCCTAGGCTCATCCGCCCCTTGCACGCTGTTACGAGTTTCTGCGTCCTGGGTGGTTCGTCGTTGATTGTCATCTCCTTGATAGCCCCCGGTCGCGAAAGCAATATTGGCAGTGACGCTCGTTGTTATGAAGATTAGGCTGACAAGAACGGCCAGTAACCACGAAGGGAGTGTTGGCAGGTTAAGGTTTTTCATCCTGTGCGACCTCTGGTTTTCTCTTATTTAAAAAGTTAGTCATACCGTCGTGATCACCTACCATAACTTCATTGAATCCAGGAACAGCTGCTTAAGATCCTCAGCAGATGCAGGGCGTGGTGATAGTTTGGTGACACGATGTTGGGGTAAAGTGCCTGCGACCAGTTTGTCGACATCGTCCGGTCCATAACCCACGCCAGAAAGGCCATTGGGCAGGCCGCAATCGCGAATCATTTTGACGATGGCGTTGGATAGCACCTCACCGGCATCTTCCGGCGCAGCGTCTTGCACATCCGTGCCCATCAACTCGGCGCAATGCAGGTGCAGTTGCGGGTTGGTTTCAGCCGTGAAGCGAAATACAGCAGGGGCGTTGAGCACCACCGCCATGCCATGGGGCACGGTAGGATGATCGGTTACGTATCCTTCGGGCCGGTAATCTTTCACCATCCCGGCGACTGGATAGGACATGCCATGGGGCAGGTGCACACCGGAGTTACCGAAACCGATACCGGCGTAGGTGGCGGCGAGCATAATCTGGCCACGGGCCTCTTCGTCGGTAGGGTCCCGGGTGACGCGCACCAGGTTGCTGGCGATCATCTCCAGAGTTTTGCAGGCCCAGATATGGCTGATGGGGTTGGCACCCTGATAGGCCGGACGCAGTGCCGGGGACTCGGGCGCGGGGCGTTGGTGATACGGCAGCGCGGTAATGGATTCGATGGCATGGCTGAACTGATCCAGCGCGGTACAGGCCGCCACCATGGGGGGCATGGTTTTGGTGTTGTCGGGGTCGATAATACCCATGATCGGGCGCAGGGCACGGTGGGCAATGCCGGTCTTGGCTTCCATCTCCAACAGATCGAAGATCGCGACGCCGGTGGTTTCGCTGCCGGTGCCGGCGGTGGTCGGCACGCAGATCATGGGTTTCAGTGGTCCGGGAACCGGAGTGCCCTTGCCGATGGGCGGGTTGACGTATTCGAGCAGTTCGGCAGGGTAGGTTGCATACAGGTTAGCGGCTTTGACGGTGTCCATGCTGGAACCGCCACCGACCCCGACGTAACCATCGAAGTTACCGGCACTGGCAAAGGCGATCGCTTCTTTAAAAGAGACATCCGTAGGCTCGACACTGGTTTGGTCGAATAACACCGCGTCGAGCCCGGCAGCCTGCAGAGATTCCATGACAGTAAGCACTGCGGGGTTGGATGTCAGGTTGGGGTCGGTGACGACCATAACGCGTCGAGCGCCGAGGTTTTTCATATCTTCACCAATCTCGCGGGTAGCACCGGCACCGAACTTGATGCTCGAAGTGTCCATAGTGAAGATATGCTCTTTGCGCGGTTCGCCACTCATACGTAGTTCCTCTTATATTTTTGTTTTGGAATAGGGTTAGCATAGCGGCTTTGGCGACGCAGCCCAATAGGCTGAAAGTCGTGTCGTGGCATGGATCGCTTTCTCCCTGAAAGGGCTGAAAAAGACCCCTACTCACATTCAACTGCTATAGTGATTGTGGTGTTGGTATCCCTGTCAAATATCGGTGTATAGGGCGGGGTTCGCTGTCTATTTGGTGTAATCCGGCTGGAGGAAACTGCATGGCGGTATCGGTAGCTGTACCCAAGGAGATTAAAGAGGGGGAGCGTCGCGTCGCGATTGTTCCGGAGGTGGCTTCACGGTTGCAACAGCTCGGGGCCGAGCTGATTTTGCAGGCGGGCGCAGGGGCATCGGTGGGGCACGCGGATGAACTCTTCGAAGGTGCCACCTTCTATAAAGACCCCAAGAAGGTGTTGTCATCGGCACAGGTGCTGCTGAAGGTGTTGCCGCCTACCCCGCAAGAGGTGGCAATGATGGACAAGGGCACGGTTTGTGTCAGTTTTATGGCCCCCTTTGAAAACGATGAAGGCATTGTGGCCATGAAAGAGCGAGGAATTACCTCCTTTGCCATGGAGCTGATACCGCGTATCTCACGCGCCCAGTCTATGGACGCACTGACCTCCCAGGCCTCGTTGGCAGGCTATAAAGCCGTGCTGATGGCGGCTTCTATTTCGGGTAAGTTTTTCCCTATGCTGACCACGGCAGCCGGTACCATTCGACCATCCAAGGTGTTGGTTATCGGTGCCGGTGTGGCAGGACTGCAAGCGATCGCTACCGCTCGTCGACTCGGGGCCATTGTTGAGGCTTACGATGTGCGCTCGGCGGCGCGGGAGCAGGTGGAGTCTCTGGGGGCTCGCTTTGTTGATACCGGTGTCTCGGCCGATGGTCTCGGCGGTTATGCCCGTGAGTTGACTGACGAAGAGAAGAAGCGTCAGCAGGAAGTCTTGGCCGAACGGGTGGCGGCTTCCGATGTGGTGATTACCACGGCGGCTATTCCCGGGCGCGCATCGCCCATGATTATTTCAAGGGAGATGGTGGAATCGATGCACGCCTGTTCGGTGATTGTCGATATGGCGGCCGAAGGCGGCGGTAACTGCGAACTGACCAGACCGGATGAGCAAGTTGAGCATAACGGCGTGACGGTTTATGGACCCCTTGGCGTGCCCAGTATGCTGGCGATTCATGCCAGTGAGATGTACGCCAAGAACCTGCTCAACTTCTGCAAATTGATCATCAATGAAGGTGAGCTGTCGATCGACTGGGAGGATCAGGTGTTGGCGGAAAGCTGCCTGACTCACGACGGGGAAATTCGCTTTGAAGCGGCGCGGGAGCGGATTGAAGGAGAGCAATCATGATAGAAGGCTGGGCTGCAATCTATATCTTTTTACTGGCCGGATTTACCGGCTACGAGGTGATCAGCAGGGTGCCGGTGATTTTGCATACTCCGCTGATGTCCGGTTCCAATTTTATCCACGGTATTGTTCTGGTGGGTGCGATGGTGGCGCTGGGTCACGCTTCGACTATCGGACAGCAGTTGGTCGGCTTTATTGCCGTGCTACTGGCGGCGGGTAACGCCGTGGGTGGTTATGTGGTAACCGAGCGGATGCTGGAGATGTTCAAGAGCAGTAAAGGGGGTAAAGGCTGATGGAAATAATGATTCAGGCCAGTTACTTCCTGGCGGCGGTACTCTTTATTCTGGGTCTTAAGCAGATGAGTTCTCCAGTGACCGCGCGTCGCGGCATCATCTGGTCCGGCGTGGGTATGATTCTGGCGACGGTAGTGACCTTCTGGGATCCATCGTTGCATGGTGTTTCTAACTACGTCCTTATGGTGATCGCTATTGTGATCGGTGGCGGTTATGCCTGGCAGAAAGGTAAAACTGTGCCCATGGTGGATATGCCCCAGATGATCGCCCTGTTTAACGGCATGGGTGGTGGTGCTGCGGGCGCGATTGCCGCCGTTGAGTTGTTCAGTGCGATCCATCAGTCGCAGGGTATTCCGGGCATGGGAGTCAGTGCGATTCTGGGAACCGATGTCGCTATTGTGGCGATCGTAGGTGCCTTTATCGGAACCCTGTCTTTCAGTGGATCCTTGATTGCCTGGGCCAAGCTGGACGGTAAATTTCGACGTACTTCGCTGGTTCCGATGCAACACTGGGTCAACCTGATATTGTTGGTCGCGGTGATCTATGTCGGTGTTAAGTTGTTTAATACCGAGAGCACGCTGCTTGTGTTGCTGTTCTTTGCCCTGGTGCTGCTATTAGGCGTGTTTGTCACTACCCCGGTGGGTGGTGCCGATATGCCAGTGGCGATCTCGCTGTTTAATGCGTTAACCGGCCTCGCCGTTGGCCTGGAAGGTTATGTGCTCGACAATGCCGCGATGATTATTGCCGGTACGGTCGTCGGCTCGGCGGGTACCTTGCTGACCCAGTTGATGGCCAAGGCGATGAATCGATCGGTCTGGAATGTGCTGTTTGGCGGCTTCGGCCAGAACACAGCGTCTGCAGAGGCCGGTGAAATCGAGGGCTCGATGAAGGAGGTCCAGAGTCAGGACGCGGCCATTATGATGGCCTATGCCAGTCAGGTGATCATCGTACCCGGCTACGGCATGGCAGTTGCCCAGGCTCAGCACAAGGTGTGGGAATTGGCCGAACTGCTCGAAGAGAACAACGTATCGGTGAAGTTTGCCATTCATCCCGTGGCGGGTCGTATGCCGGGACATATGAATGTGTTGCTGGCCGAAGCCGGTGTGCCTTACGACAAGATCTTCGATATGGATGAGATCAATCCCGATTTCCCGACGACCACGGTGGCATTGGTGATTGGTGCCAACGATGTTGTGAACCCGGACGCTCGTAACGACAAAACCAGCCCGCTTTATGGTATGCCGGTTCTGGATGCGGCCCTGGCGGAGAACGTGATCGTGGTCAAGCGTGGCAAGGGTACCGGATTCTCCGGGGTTGAAAACGCCCTGTTTTATCAGGATAACACCCAGATGCTTTATGGTGATGGTCAAAAAGCCGCTTCGGATCTGATTCAGCATCTGAAAAAGCTCTAATCTGTTGTGCAGTTCTAACAGCAAAAAAGCGGCAGCTTCGGCGGCCGCTTTTTTGTGAGCAAAGATCAGCGATCGTCGGGCAGTTGAGTGATCACGGTCAAATGATCCCCGCTAGTGTCCAGCTGCAGGCGAACCTCTAACCCTCGTAATTGTGACAGGTTGTCGCAATGGGTGCCGCCGCAGGGAATTGAGATTGAAACGCCATCGAGTTTGCAGTGCCAGTAACGACGAGCGAGCAGTGCGAGTGGTTCGCGTTCAACTTTGATGTCATTGCCCTGGGCTATCCAGTTCTGCAATTGGTGGTTGATGCTGTCTTCAATGTTTGCCAGTTGGTCGATAAAGGTTTGGCGATCAAAACCTTTCTTTCGCAGGGATTTTCCTAACCGATAGTGGTCACGACTGCCATTGGGTTCGATGCTTGACTCACTGATCGCCAGGCGGTCGAAGTCCGGGTTGCCACAAGCGTCCTGAGCGATCGGCTTGCGCCAATGGCTGGTTAAGGCCTGGTTCAGGGCCAGGGACATCAGATGGCAGGCGCTGTGGCCTCGATTCAGGCTCTGACGATAGCCCTCATCGAACCTCAGGGTTACCTGGCAGCCGACTTCAAAAGAGAGTTTATCCGCAGGGATATTTAATCGATGGGCAATACAAAATGTCCAGCCAGTTTCTCCACGTTTGACCGGAATGTCCGTGCCCAAAAACCAGGGTTGATCCGCGGGTTCACTGATTGAGGTGGCGGCCAGACGGCAGTCATCGATATGCCAATGGTTTTGCTCAAAATCGAGGGTTCCATGGTCCCCAGGCTGGTCGGGCCATTGGTAATCCCAAGGGTGAAAATTGCTCGCTTGGGTGATTATCCAGCAATGATTGACTGAATGTGAATCAAGAAGAATGCGATCAACCCGCGTCGATAGAGCCGGACGGTAGTAGTCGGTGAGGGTTTCGCCATATCTAAGATGATCGGGCATCGAGTCGTCCCCCTTGCGAAGTACTCTGCGAGCGCGCTATTGGGCGGATTGTTGGTTAAGTACCCGGCGCGCTTCCATCAGGCCGAGCACGATATGGTAGCCGGTACTGCCCGGTAGATCGTAAGGCTTGGGGCTGTTATCGCGGTTAAGGTATTCATGCCAGCGTCCGTCTTCTTGTAGATAATAAGCGAACAGGTAATCGAGTAGCTCACAGAGTTTGTGCAGATCCTGTGCCTCGTGCAACAGTTGATAACGCAGAGCCCGGGCTTTAAGGCATTCTGTTACCGGCCAGATGCGTTTGGCATCATCCAAAATGCGGCCGTTACGGTCGACTTCATTGAATATGCCGCCGTGTTCCGAGTCGCAGCCATATCGATCGGCCCAGGCATAGAGCGCTTCTGCCTGTTGCCTAAGTATTGGATTGGCCTGGCTCTGGTCATAGGTGCTGAGTAACCAATACCATTCGTAATGGTGACCGGGTTCGATACGGTGACCCTGTCCGTTATCAGGGCACCATTGATCGTTAAAGAATTCGCCCAATGTGTCAGTGGTGTCATCAAAAAAATACTCACCAAACAACTGCAAGATGTTGTCGGCCTGGGCTTGGTAAAAAAAGCGATTGTCACTCGGGTCGTTTTGATACAGTGCCACAAAGGCTTCCAGCAAGTGCATATGAGGGTTTTGACGACGGATCGCCTGGCGCGGTTTCCAGTCACTTTCAGCCGCCTCGAAAAAACCGCCTCCTTCTGTATCGGTCAGCTGCTGGAGCAGGCATTGGCTGGTCTCGAAGGCGATCTGCAAGGCGTACTCATCTTTAAAGGCCCGGTAATAGTAGGCACAGGCGAACAGAACAAAAGCGTGACCGTAGGCGTCCTTGGCGCTGTCACGAACCCGGCCATCGTTGTGTACACTAAAAAACCAGCCGCCTTGTGCTCTATCCAGAAAATGTTGTTGCAGGAAGGAAAACCCCTGTTTGGCGGCCTCGGCATCCTCTTTTTGCCTATTACTGATAAAGGCCAGGCTATACACGAAGATCTGGCGGCACTGCACCAGCAAGCGTTTGGTGTCGACCGATAAGGGCTGTAATTGCGAGTCGAGACGTTCATAAAAGCCGCCATGCTGTCGATCGATGCCGTTGTCACGCCACAGCGGAAGCAAGCGATCGAACAGGTAATGATCGATACGGGCAAGCTGATCCCGATAGTGGTTACCCAGAGGGGTGTTGAGGCTTTGCTTCGTCATGAGGCTGGAGTCATTCACGGCTTTAGATTGGCGGCATTATAGCGGGGGAGGGTAGAGCAGCGAAAGCTGTCGGCATTTCCTGAACCTATCCAGGTCATTAGCGATGTTTATGAGCCCGGTATTGGGACGGGGATACTCCCAGAATTTTGCTGAACAGCCGGGAGAAATAATAGGCATCGTCGTAGCCGAGCTGGGCGGCAACCTCCTGAATGCTTTTGTCGGAGATGTCGAGCTGATAACAGGCCTGTTGCATCTTGAGATGAATAAAGTGCTGGATGGGCGAGTAGCCGGTAAGCTCCTTGTACTTCTTGGAAAAATGATATTTGGACAGGCTGACGCTGGCGGCGATGGTGTCGAGGTCCAGGTGCTGGTGGAGGTTTTCCTGCATCAGGCTGTGAATACGATCGAGATCCAGATAACTGCCCGATTTCAGTTTCAGGCGGGGACGAATCACCAGCGCAATAAAACTGAGCATCTGGGCGATATGGTTCGAGGCGTAAATAAAGTTATCCAGTTGGTATCCGCCGTCACGCAGGCTCATCAGGCTGCCGAAATCGCTGAGCAATTTGGCCTGCAGGCCGGTTTTTAAGACAGGGCCTTCGGCCAGCTGCTGCAGGCGATCCATCATCAGGTCGCTGTGCAAGCCATCAAAATGGAACCAGTACAGGGTCCATGGGTTTTGTGTCGATGCCTGATAACTGTGGGCCTGTCCTCGGGGTAGCAGCAGTAATTCGCCGGCATGAATATGGTGGTGTTGCCGGCCGAACCAGGTTTCCCCCGCGCCATGGGTGCAGAACATCAACAGATTATCATCGTGATTTCGTCGTTCCATGCGGTGGCTAACTGCCTTGGGGTAGTAGCCAAAGCCCAGGGGGTAGCAATCTTGTGTGAGAGGATGCGCGGCCAGTTTTCTTACGAGAAAATCGGGGGTTATAAAACGAATTCCTTCGGTGGGAAGGGGCCAGCCTGAAGATATGTCACTCATAAAGTATTGATTATTCTTAATATAATTGTTTTTTCTGGTGAATGCATTAGACGTTTGTATAGCAAAATAGTCCAGCATGCGAACAATTTAGTCAATCCTTATCGGGCAGGCATCGTGGTACAACTAGGCTATTCTGCAGATAATGTCCGCATTGCCTTGGTGGGCGGCGTTGTCTCATAAACACCAAGACTGACTAAAAATAAGACAACCAATGGGTGACCGACGATGACCGCAACAACCATACCTCAGCTGATCAATGGCGAGTGGCAACAAAGCCGCTGCGAGCAAACCCTTCCGGTAACCAATCCGGCCACTCAGGAAGTCCTGTGCAATGTACCTTATGCGACTTCGGATGAGATGGAAGCGGCCATCAGCAGTGCCAAGACTGCTTTTGAGACCTGGCGCGACGTACCGCCCTCCGAGCGGGCCCGAATCATGATGGTTTATCAGGCGTTGCTAAAAGAGCATCACGACGAATTAGCCGAAATTCTGGCCAAGGAAACCGGCAAAACCTTTGCTGACGCCAAGGGTGATGTCTGGCGCGGTATCGAAGTGGCCGAGCAGGCCTGCAATATTCCCAGCATGTTAATGGGCGAAACTGCCGAAAACGTAGCCCGTGCCATCGATACTTACAGCTATATTCAGCCGCTGGGTGTCTGCGCCGGTATTACGCCTTTTAACTTTCCGGCCATGATCCCGCTGTGGATGTTTCCTCTGGCGATTGCCTGTGGCAACAGCTTCGTGCTCAAACCATCCGAGCAGGATCCGATGACGCCTAATCGACTCGCAGAACTGTTCCAGCAGGCTGGCTTTCCCAAGGGGCTGCTGCAGGTGGTACATGGTGGCCGTGAGCAAGTGGATACCCTATTGACTCATCCGGATGTGCGTGCGATCTCCTTTGTGGGTTCGGTCAATGTCGGTGCCCACGTGTATCGCACCGGTTGCGATCACCTCAAGCGGGTTCAGGCGATGACCGGGGCCAAGAACCATATGGTGGTGATGCCCGATGCCGACAAGGATCAGGTGATCAATAATCTGGTGGGTGCATCGGTGGGTGCGGCAGGTCAGCGCTGTATGGCGATCAGTGTGGCGATCTTTGTGGGTGAAGCAGCCAACTGGATTCCGGAGCTCAAAGAGGCCATGGCCAAGGTTCAGCCGGGTGCCTGGGATAACCCGGAAGCGGGTTACGGCCCGGTGATTTCTCCCCAGGCCCGTGAGCGCGTACTGGGCTTGATTGCCCAGGGTAAGGAAGAGGGCGCCGAATGCCTGCTCGACGGCAGCGAATGTGTGGTTGAAGGTTATCCCGATGGCAACTGGGTAGGCCCTACTCTGTTTAACAAGGTCACCCCGGAGATGTCGGTCTACAAAGAGGAGATATTCGGACCCGTGCTCTGCACCATGGAAGCCGATTCCCTGGATGAAGCGATCTGCCTGATCAATAACAGCCCCTTCGGTAACGGGACTTCGTTGTTCACCTCATCCGGCCTTGCGGCGCGTCATTTCCAGCATCATATTGAGGTGGGGCAGGTGGGTATTAACGTACCGATTCCAGTGCCTCTGCCTTTCTTTTCCTTCACCGGTTGGAAAAACTCCTTCTATGGCGATCAGCACGCCTATGGCAAGCAAGCGGTTCGCTTCTACACCGAAACCAAGACAATTACGGCCCGGTGGTTCGATCAGGGTATGAGTACGGGCCCGAATATGACCATCAATCTGCGTTAAGATGATTACCGCTGGCCCACAATGACTTGTGGGCCACTTTCATTGTTGACCAGGTTCATAGCATTAGATGGTGCTATGAAGGGAGATCGTGATGGATTTTAATCTTAATCAAGACCAACAAGCGTTTTGCGATATGGCGCGTCAGTTTGCCGATAGCGAACTGGCCCCGAATGCGGCGCACTGGGATGCCGAGCAAGAGTTCCCCATTGACGTTATCAAGCGCGCTGGAGAACTCGGCTTTTGTGGTATCTATTCTCCCGCCGAAAGTGGCGGTATGGGTATGAGTCGGCTCGACGCCAGTCTGATTTTCGAAGAGCTGGCCCGAGGCTGCACCTCTACCACGGCGTATCTTACGATTCACAATATGGCGACCTGGATGGTGTGCAGTTTCGCCGGAGAATCAATTCGTGAACGATACTGCGAGTCGTTAGTTAGCGGTGAGCTTTTGGCGTCCTATTGTCTGACCGAGCCCAATGCAGGATCCGATGCGGCGTCCTTACGCACCAGTGCCCGGCGTGATGGTGACCATTACATTCTCAATGGCTCCAAGGTCTTTATCTCGGGAGCGGGGTCGACCGACGTGCTGGTGGTGATGGCACGAACCGGTGAGGCGGGAGCCGGTGGTGTTTCCTGTTTGCTGGTACCGGCGGATGCAGAGGGTATTGTTTACGGTCGTAAAGAGGAAAAAATGGGTTGGAATTGCCAGCCGACTCGTATGATAACGTTCGAAGAGGTTCGTGTTCCGGTAGATCACTTGCTGGGAAGTGAGGGGGATGGTTTCAAGATCGCCATGAAGGGCCTCGATGGAGGGCGAATCAATATTGCCAGTTGCTCGTTAGGGGTGGCTCAGGCGGCGCTGGAAGAAGCGCAACGCTATATGCAAGAGCGCAAGCAGTTTGGTAAAACCCTGGCCAGTTTTCAAGCGCTGCAATTCAAATTGGCGGATATGGCTACCGAACTGGTGGCATCACGCCAGATGGTTCGCCTTGCCGCCTGTAAGCTGGACGCTGGAGATGCCGAGGCCACAGTCTATAGTGCCATGGCGAAACGCTTCGCAACCGACCGCTGCTTTGATATTTGTAACGAAGCGCTGCAGATCCACGGTGGCTACGGCTATATTCGTGAGTATCCTCTGGAGCGTTTTGTACGTGATTCAAGAGTGCACCAGATACTGGAAGGCACCAACGAAATCATGCGGGTTATTATTAGTCGGCGCCTGTTGATGGAAGGTGCCACGGACATTATTCGCTAGCGTGAACTGGCCGAATGTAAGGAGTTTTTATGAGTGCTACATCCTATTCCAATATAACTGACAAATTACTGGTCGAGGTGCGTGAACATACCGCTCTGGTGACCATTAATAACCCGTCCGCCAACACCTGGGACGAAGAGAGCTTGCAAGGGTTGGTGACACTGGTTGAAGCCTTGAATGATGACCTGGATATCTATTCACTGGTGATCACCGGGCAAGGCGAAAAGTTTTTCTCCGCCGGTGCCGATCTGAATCTGTTTGCTGATGGTGATAAATCTCGTGCGCGACAGATGGCGCGATTGTTTGGCCGCGCCTTTGAAACTCTGAGCGCATTTCGTGGGGTTTCCATTGCAGCCATTAACGGTTACGCCATGGGTGGCGGTCTGGAGTGTGCACTGGCCTGCGATATTCGAATCGCCGAAGAGCATGCGGTGATGGCATTACCCGAGGCGAGCGTTGGTTTGTTGCCCTGTGCCGGAGGTACGCAAAATCTGCCCTGGTTAGTCGGCGAAGGCTGGGCCAAACGAATGATTCTGTGCGGAGACAAGGTTGATGCGGCGACTGCCGAGCGGATCGGCCTGGTTGAGCAAGTTGCTGGCCGGGGTGAGGCGCTGGAGGCGGCGCTGAAATTGGCAGCAGGCGCTGCCAGGCAAAGCCCTTCCAGTGTGACGGCCTGTAAAACCCTGGTGCAGGCGGCGCGCACCAATCCTTTGGCCCAGGCGTTGCCTTCGGAGCGTGAACTGTTTGTGGATCTGTTTGATACCCAGGATCAGAAAGAGGGTGTTAATGCCTTTTTGGAAAAGCGCAAACCCGAGTGGAAAAACGCCTAAGGAAACCCGTCTATGAAAGCTACTGTTGATGCCCCCGTACTGTTTGAAACCCGAGCCGCAGGGGAATATCAAATAGGCTTTGCCACCCTGAATGTGGAGAAAGCCCTGAATGCCCTTAGTCTGGACATGATTGACCTGCTCTATGAGCAGTTATTGGCCTGGCAGCAGGATGACCGGGTGGTCTGTGTGATGCTGCAAGGTGCTGGTGAAAAAGCCTTTTGCGCCGGCGGAGATATACGCCGTTTGTACGATTCCATGTGTGAAAGCGGCGAGGGGGTTAACAGCTATGCGGTCGATTTTTTCAGTCGGGAGTATCGTCTTGATTATCTGATCCATTGCTACGGTAAACCTCTGATTTGCTGGGGCGCAGGAATCGTTATGGGTGGCGGTGTTGGGCTGATGTCCGGTGCCAGCCATCGGGTTGTTACTGAAACCACCCGGCTGGCGATGCCTGAGATCAATATTGGGCTTTATCCCGACGTAGGGGGCTCCTGGTTTTTGGCCAGAATGCCAGGCCGGCTGGGTAAGTTTTTGGGGTTGACTGCGGCATCGCTGAACGCCGCAGATACTCTGTTTACCGGTTTGGCCGATCGCTTTTTGCGTAATGATGAAAGAAGTGAGCTTTGCGATGCGCTTTGCGTCGAGGAGTGGACTCCTGATTCCGAGCAGAACAAGGAGCAGGTGACCCAGTTGTTGAGACGTTTTGAGAAAAGCTCAATACAGGGATTGCCGGTTTCTCCATTGCGACAGCATTATGATCTGATTAATCGTTTGATGGATCACAGTTATCTACAGCAGTGTCTGGATGATTGCCTCAAGTTGGAGACAGAAGACCGCTGGTTACAACGGTGCGTCAAGGCATTTGCCAATGGTTGCCCTATTTCTGCCCATCTTGTGGTCGAACAGATTGAGAAATGTCGTCACCTTTCTTTGAAAGAAGTTTTCCAGCAAGAACTGATTGTTTCTGTTCAGTGTGCTGCCAAGGGTGAGTTCCGCGAAGGTGTGCGTGCCTTGTTGATCGACAAGGACAATGCTCCCCAGTGGGCACCGAAGTCGCTGGATGATGTAGTCCATTCTACCATCGCCGAATTTTATCAAGCGCCCTGGGGAGAGAGTCCTCATCCCCTTGCAGATCTCTAGCTGGCGGGATTGTATCAAGAGCTAACCTGATAAATCGTCATAGCCGTTTAACAATAAAGATAAGAGGTGCAGCAATGAAAATAGGTTTCATAGGTTTGGGTCACATGGGTGGTCCCATGGCCAAGAATCTGGTCGCCGCGGGTCATGAGTTGAAAGTATTTGATCTGGTGCCGTCCGCCGTACAGTCACTGGTGGAGGCAGGTGCTTCTGCGGTTTCAACGGCCAGTGATGCGGCTGTTGATGTTGAGGTATTAATCTCAATGCTGCCTGCCAGCCAACACGTCGAAGGTTTGTATCTGGGGGAAAGTGGATTACTTGGCAGTATCAACCAGCAAACACTGGTGATTGATAGTAGTACTATTGCGCCGGAGTCGGCTCGCAAGGTGGCAACGGCGGCGATCGAAAAGGGCATCACCATGATCGATGCGCCGGTGTCCGGTGGTACAGCGGGTGCGGCGGCCGGTACTCTGACGTTTATTGTGGGGGGCGACAACAAGGCGCTGGAGCGTGCTCGACCCGTGCTCGAGAACATGGGCAAGAATATTTTTCATGCAGGTGATAGTGGTGCCGGGCAGGTAGCCAAGATCTGCAATAATATGATGCTTGCGGTATTGATGGCGGGCAGTGCAGAAGCGATTCAACTGGGAGTTGCTAATGGTCTCGATGCCAAAGTACTGTCCGATATTATGCAAAAAAGTTCGGGGCGCAACTGGGCCCTGGAGCTTTATAACCCCTACCCGGGAGTTATGGAATCGGTCCCGGCAAGCAATGACTATCAAGGTGGTTTTGGCGTTGATCTGATGGCAAAAGATTTAGGTTTGGCGATGGAGGCCGCATTGCAAACTCGTAGCTCGACACCAATGGGGACCCTGGCTCGTAGCCTGTATGCGATGCACAGCGCTAAAGGTAATGGCTCCCTGGACTTTTCCAGTATTCAAAAATTATTTAGCGACCTGTAAGGGAATTGACCCTGCAATAAAAAAAACGGCGCATTGTGCGCCGTTTTTTTTATTGCAGAAAGCTGCCCAGAGCCGATTAAAAGCAAGCCTGTTAGCTTAGCAGGGCCATTGCTGCTTCCATTTCTGCGCTGAGGTCCTCGCCTTCATTCATATCGACCTCGGTATCAAGGCCGAGCTTTTCAAAGGCTTTGATCTGGCTCCAGTCAAGCTGAGCGAAGGCATGGTCAGTGCCGGCAAGGGATTGCAGAATAGCAACCATCACAACGTCGGAGTAATCTGGCTTATCGTCGCCCTGACGCTCGAAATTTACCGATTCGCTGGGTACATCGGCAATTTCACTTGGGAAATCCCAGGCCTTGAGGATCTTGCTGCCCAGTGTCGGATGAATTTCATCGATGACCTGTTGCAGGGTTGCTTCATCGGGTACTTCGCCCTGGTCTTCGATAAAGGTCAGTATGGGGAGTACGCCAATACGATGCATGAGCCCGGCCAGGGTAGCCTGATCGGGTGCCAGTTTGGTGTATTGACGACAGAGTACATGAGAGATACCGGCGATTTCGATGCTTTGTTGCCAGGTATCGCGCATCAGTTTGTCGATGGTGTCATTGGTGGCTTGAAACATCTGCTCCATGGCCAGCCCCGTTGCAAGGTTGCAGGAGTAGGTAATTCCAAGGCGGCCAACGGCATTTTGCAAATTATCGATTTCCCGGCTGCCTCGCATCAATGGCGAGTTGACCACCTTGATGATTCTGGCGCTGATGGCAGCGTCGTTACCAATCACATCGCAGATTTTTTTCACATCCACCATTGGATCTTCAGCTACCTCACGTACCTTAAGCGCTACCTCGGGTAGGGTTGGCAAGGTGAGTTTGTCATTGTCGATGGCAGAGGTTAGTTGTTCGAGAATGTTGGCTGCAAATTCGCTCATAAAAAAATCGCTATGTCAGTAGTGGTTAAGGGAGCCGTTTAAGGTTAGATCAAGCCTATTCAACCAAGTGTTCCCTGTTAGTTATAGCATAGGGAAGATCGGTCACAGAGAGAACCTTATTATCTTCAAAAAGCAGTGTTTTTGCATCGACGGCATCATTTTTGGCAAGAATTAATAGCTCATGATGCTCGCCTGATTGAGCGCCGGAGATAATTTCACCGACTGACTGGTTGTCTTTGTCGACGATGGGGCAAGGGTATTGCTGTGGTTGGCTGGTGCTGGTAGCCCGGTACAGTCGGTTTTTGGACTTTCCCAGATGCTGCATGCGCGCGACGATTTCCTGGCCGGTGTAACAGCCTTTGCGAAAACTGATTGCCCCTAGCGCCTGTAGGTTGAATTGATGGGGCGTATATTGCTCTCGAGTGTCACCGGAGATCCAGGCGATGCCTTGCTGGATATCGCCCAGTAACCAGATATCCGGAGTTGCTCTGGGCAGATGGCCCGAGAGCTCAACCCATTGTTGTTTTGCTTGCTCTGTTGGTAGCCAAAGTTGGTACCTGTGGTTTTCCGAGTCCAGGCAAATCAATTGACCGCCAAGCAGTGCAGAGGTGTTACCACTGTCGATCGAAGGGGCGCCTTGTTTTTTGAGCCAGTCGGCAGCTTGCTGGCCATGGAGCCCTATGCCGACCAGTGATGAGCCAAGATCCTGCAGTTTGCTGCGGAAAAAAACAGCGTACTTGTTCAGGTCGTTTATATGGGGGGCGATCAGGTCCTGGTGCATGACCAGCCAGTAGCCTTGATCAACGGGTAAAATACGGAAGTTGCTCAGCATTCTGCCCTTGGCGTTACAGCAGGCACCCAGAGAGCTGGTGCCAGCTTCCAGTTTGTCCAGGTCGCAAGTGAGTTGGCCTTGTAAAAAACGTGAAGCGTCACCCTCTTGCACCGACATTACTGACCAGGGGGTCAGATCACAAAACCAGCTGTCATCAGTGGTCACTGCTTGTGATGCAGGTTGTTGCTGGAGAAATTGTTGCCATTCTGTGTTCATTGCAATACGAATTCCTGATGCCTTTAAGTGGTCGATCATAGAGTAAAATTGGCAATGGCAACAGCACCCTGGCCGTGGTTATAAAAGAGGCTATAATGGCCACCCCTTTCCCGCTGATAATCGGAGTTCGTTGGATGAAGTCGCAAGCAGAGCTGAATCGCCTGTTTTGGCATAGCCGCCGGGGTATGCTAGAGCTGGATGTGTTGCTGGTACCCTTTTTGAAAGAGGCTTTTACCGATCTGCCCGAGAACGATCAAGCCGCTTATGAGAAGCTCTTGACTTGTGAAGACCAGGATATGTTCTCCTGGTTTATGCAAAAAGATAAACCCGATGATCCAGATTTGCAGCGCATCGTAAAAATTATCCTCGACCGGGTTCAACCGGACTAAACTTAAGGCACCTCTGATTCATTCAGATGAACTCTGGCTTTCAGGCGAATTCAGAATCGCGACACGCCTTTGCAGTAAGGTCGAGACCTTTCAAAA